>CAIJKT010000031.1 GCA_903821255.1 uncultured Lentisphaeria bacterium
AACAGGCGATTAATCTAATCACTCTGTAAACTTTTGCAAATTAACTTTCAACTTTTTTGATGTTTTTTTAACATCCCGCCCAATATTCGCTTACGGAATTATTACGCACGGATTTATAAAATACTGCCACCCTAGCAAAAAACAAGCCAATTCTAACAAAAATGTCAAGTTTTTGAACACATTAAAATCCAACCATGATTTTCAGGTCAAAACGAGCTCATTTTCAACCGAAGATTAACCGCAGAGGCTCGGAGACACAGAGTTCTCTTTGAGAATTTATCCATTTATGGTGGCCTTGGTAATCATAAAAAGATAAAGTTTATTGCAATTTTTAACACAATCAAACACCACTCATCGCATATGCTTTAAAACAACAAAGTCTGAACATATTGTTAAGTCACTAGACCTGGTAGCGCTAAAAGGCGTTATACTTGATGTTTAAGATTTCCTGTTGCGGCTCGTATGCGGCAGTTATTCCCTGCCCGTTAGGAGCCATTTTGCTTTTGAACGTATTCTGCGGTTCTTCTTTCAATTTATATTTCTCAACCCATTGTTTCAAGACCGCCATAGGCACTTTATATTTTGCTTTCAGATACGAAAACGCAGGCTCATATTCCAGGCATTCGGCGGGTTCCGGCATATGCATATTCTTCAGACGGTGCACCTTGCTGAAAATAACATTGCCAATGGTTACTTCCAATATCATACCAACCGGAACGGACAATATCAGGGCGGCGGTGATAATCAGCAGATATTTGTTCTGCAACCTGCCCCTGATAAAAAGCGAGAGCAGCAGTAAACCGAAAAAGCTGAACACATACAGCGCCATAGCGATGGCTATCTGGGTATGCCCCAATCCCAAATGAGGAAAATATTCCATATAAAACCCCGCCCGTTTATTTCCCTGTCGCTTAACTTAATCCAAAATCGAAACTACTCTTCTTCAAGCTCAATGTAAAACCACCGCCCCAATATAAACTTTTGCCGGACGAATGCAAACCGGTCATATCCTGGATTTGTAAACCAATCCTATATATCATTGAACAAAATTGAAATTATTTATTGATATCCGCTTGCAAATATGTGCTTTGTTCATTATTTTATGATGTTCATAAAAATTGAACACTAAAATAAGTTGAACAAGTTATGGAAGAAAAAAAACTCATTCAGGCGATACTGGAAAAAGTACGGATCAGCCTGGCTCTGGCAGGCAAAACTGCCAATGTGAAGTTTTCCAGTATTAATGCCAAAAACTGTGATGGCGCAATATCATTGGGCAATGTTAAAAAAAATGTCGAACTCAAAAAAGCGCTGGCCAAACCGCAGTTGTTGAGTGTTATCCGGCAATGCAAAGACCATAACTGTATGCTTTTCACGGAATATCTTGCGGAAGCAGCGGCAAAGGAACTGGCGGGATGCGGCATCGAGTTTGCCGATTCAGCCGGAAATCTTTTCCTGAAACTGCCTGAACATACATTTTTCATTATGAACTGTAAAAGAGCAAACGACATAAGCAGGGAGCGTAATTCAGGCCGGATGTTTGCGCCATCCGGCTTAAAATTGATTTATATTCTGCTTACCGCCCCTGAAATGCTGCAGGCAAACTATCGCGTTCTTCAGGAGAAAAGCGGAGTGAGTCTGGGCTCTGTCGGTTACATTATGGCTGACTTGAAGCAATATGGCTTTTTACTGGAGCTTGATGGGAAATTGCGTTTTGCCGACAAAGCAAAACTTATAGAACGCTGGTGTCTTGCCTACAGTGAAAAACTCAGGGGTAAGCTAAGGATTCAACGTTACAGCGCCGGCATGGACAACTTCAAGGATATTAAACTTCCGGCCGGGCTGCCGGCGGCCTGGGGCGGAGAAGCCGCGGCATATTTTCTCAATGGTCGCCTCCATCCTGAAATCTGGAGCATTTACCGCTGGGGCAACATCAACAAACTGATAGCCCAGGCTAAATTGCGTCCGGACCCAAATGGAAAGATTGAAATACTGGACGCTTTCTGGCCGGAGCAGGGCAATACCCTGACAACGGTTCATCCTTTGCTGATTTATGCCGACCTGATTGCCGGCGGCGACTCCAGAAATCTTGAAACAGCCGTGGAAATACAGCAGAAATATCTCATTGACCGGTAAAAAATCTATGGAAAACAACACGCAAACCAGAGCAATTGAAATAGTGAGCAAGGCGGCGAAGCAGCAAAAGATTGATTTCCTGCTGATAGGCGCTTACGCCAGAAATCTGTTTCTCATGGGCAAGCCGGCTGTTCCAATACCGCGCTGGACTTACGATGTCGATATAGCATGTCAAGTGCGGAACTGGAGGGAATATCAGGCGCTGGTTCAAACATTGATTGAAAAATACGAATTCAGACGCGATTCATCCCAAACGCACCGTCTCCTTTTTGGGAAAGAGGATATGCCGCTTGATATCATTCCGTTTGGAGGCATAGAAAACGATAAAGGGGAAATATTCTGGCCGCCGGATTTTGACACAAGCCTGAATGTCCGCGGATTTAAAGCCGCCTTGCATTCCGCCGATGAAATAAAAACAGGCCGGACAAAGGTAAAAGTCATTAAGCCGCCGCTGTTTGCATTGTTGAAAATGCTTGCCTATCTGGATGATAATTCACGCACAAAAGATCTTAAGGATTTTTATTTTGTCGCAGACAATTACCTTGATATTATTGACGCTGACGCAAGAGTATACGCGGATGCCGCCCCGGATGCGGATATTCTGGAAAAAGAGAATTTTGATTGCATCGCTGCCGGAGCTGAACTTATCGGACGTGACTGTGTTAATATTGACAAACAGCTTTCATCCGAAATCGCGGCATTAATCTCGGCGAATAATAAAAATGACAAATTAGTAATTGCACTGAGCCGGGCATGCGCCTTATCTCCGGCAAACGCGGAAAGAATTATCTCAGGCATGTTGAATGAGATAATCCGCCGTTCCGCCGGATAGATTTTGTCCGTCGAATGCAAAATCTCATTCGGGTTTTGCAAACCAATACGTAATTTTCGTATGCACACAAAAAAGCCCGGTTTTACGCCGGGCTGTTATTTCACAATGTTCTATCTGCGGGGGGCAGTATTCTTTGACTATTCTGAGTTTCCGGACGGAATGAATCAGGTCAGCCTTTTACCGGTTCAATAGTAACGGTCTTTTTCTCGCCGCCGGGGATTTTCAAATCCCATACCATATGCTCATTCCACGGTCCCCATAGATTGGCGTCGCTGGTGATCTTTATGAAATCCGCGCCGTTCTGCAGACGGATCTCGGTATCAGACACCTTGCCGGGTTTTGCCGCAGGGTTGATGATGATATAATATACCGGTTTCTTGTCTTTTGCCGCTTCCACCGTACAGACAATTTTGTCATTGAAAAATTCATAAGATATCCTGCCCAGCGCACAAGTGCCGGTAATGACATTCTCTTTGGTTTTGGTCAAATTTTCCAGCACCGGCACCGCATCCTGGCACAAGTAAGAACCGCCCGGGATTTTAGAAGAATCTGAAATGTATTCCTTGCCATTGAAACTGATGCTGCCAAGCGCGCCGTTTTTCCCGGAAGCGGCACTGTAATTAGCAGCCACGACCTTCCATGCGCCATTGCCCTCCAGCACCACCATTGGCGGCATATCCGCGGCGTACCCGGTCAACAGCGACAAAACACAGACACCCATGCTCAATAAAGTCTTCATCGTTTTTCCTCCCGAATTTTTCCGGTAATTATTTTCTCATAACGCCTGCACGATAAATATAAAAATAACACGCAAACAAACTTTTTCAAGAAATATGGCTGATTCCCCATCGTTGCCCGCCGGACGCGATCCAATGTCGAAGCGACAGTCACAAAAAGGAGTGTTCCACGGTAAAAAAAAGAACATAACTTTGAAAATTTAACATCTTTAATATAAATGATTTACAGCAGTATTGATTGACAAATTTACTATATGTATCGCGTGTTGCGACAGCGTGAAAACGCAAAAAACAATCAAAAATCAGGAGACAGGTATCATGGCAGAATCAAAGTACGACGAAAGCTTTCCGGAACAGGCAATGGG
>CAIJKT010000032.1 GCA_903821255.1 uncultured Lentisphaeria bacterium
ATCCGGAAATGAACCAGTCCAGCCCCGACCGCATGGACGCCCTGGTCTGGGCGCTGACAGAGTTAAGCAGCGGCTCCGGCGCATGTCGCATGATCATGGCGTAGCGGGGTGGCCGTTTGCAGGGGAAAGACAGATGGGGCCTATGGGTCTTATGGGGCCTATGGGACCTATGGATGGGAGTTTCTGGGACTGGGAAAAATGGGAGAGCGATATATCCCAGAACTCCCAGTCTTCTCAGAACTCCCAGATTACGAAAACAGTTGTGCTCAGCGATACTCCAAAGTATCGGAGTGGCTGTCCAAAATGGCCCATAAGACCCAGAGGACCCAGATTTCGAAAACCATTGTGCTCAACTACACTCCAAAGTGTCGGAGTCGGACGGTTGTCTGTCTGGTTATGCCGGTTGCATGGGCTGGACCGGGAGGCGTGTCCAAAGTGTGCCGGCACGGGAGTCCAATGTCCGGAATCGGGGGTGGTCTGATATGTTAATATGTTCATAACTGCTGAACAATTCAGTGTGATGGCTTTGTTGCAGCGCCGTTCGTTCCGGACGGTCCTGCACATGGCTGTCCAATATGTCCAAAATGGCGGGAAACCATTTTTATGGCGGTAATCCGGGATAACTTTTTGCATTTTGCCCGGAATTAAAATATATTATCTGTTTGAATATAAAGTAAATAACAGTTAAGGGACTATTTCCGAATGAAGACGTTTGAAAGTTTATTTGCCGAACTGCAACAGAAAGCCGCGGGTAAAGACCCGAATTCAGGGACGGTAAAAGCCCTGTCAGCGGGAAAACACGCGATCGGCAAGAAAATCATTGAAGAAGCCGGCGAAGTTTGGATGGCCGCGGAATATGAAGGCAGAGAGAAGACCGCCGAAGAGATTTCCCAGTTGCTTTATCATCTGCAGGTGATGATGCTGGCTAATGAGCTTGAACTTAAAGATGTTTACAAATATTTATAGCAATTAATAAAAGACGCCGTTTAAGCTGAAGACGGCGCGGAGTTGAAAAATGCTGCAAATCGCCATACCCAATAAAGGTGCGCTTTCCGATGGTTCCGTCGAACTGTTGAAGGAGTCCGGTTACAAATGCGTCCGCTACGGGCGCGAACTGGTTGTCGCCGATAAAAACCACGGCATCGAATTTGTGTTTCTGCGCCCCCGCGACATTGCCGTCTATGTCGGCAACGGTGTGCTGGACATCGGCATTACCGGACGGGATCTGGCCCAGGACAGCCTGGCGGATGTGACCGAGATACTGCCGCTGAATTTCGGACATTCGTCGTTCCAGTATGCGGTACCCAGAGAGTCAAATCTGCTGCCGGACGAGTTCGGCGGCTTGCGGATCGCCACCTCCTACCCGGAAATCGTTGCCGCCGACCTCAAACGCCGGAACATCCATGCGTTCATCGTCCGTCTGGACGGGGCCGTGGAAGTATCCGTCCAGCTCGGGGTGGCGGATGTGATCGCCGATGTGGTCGAATCCGGCAATACGATCAAAGAGGCCGGGTTGAAGATCGTCGGCGCTCCGGTCATGCAGTCGGAAGCGGTTATGATCGCCCGCGGTCCCGGCGTCGCGGACAAGCCGGAAGTCAAAACGATCCTGGGCCGGATTCGCGGAATCCTGGTGGCGCGGTCCTATGCCATGGTTGAATATGACATTGAGCGCGAACATCTGGAAACCGCCTGCAAAATAACCCCCGGCATCGAGTCTCCGACGATTTCCCCGCTGAGCAACCCGGACTGGGCGGCGGTCAAAGCGATGATCCTCCGCAAGGAGAGCAACCGCATCATGGACGAACTGCACCAGATCGGCGCCAGGGGAATCATCGTCACCGATATCCGGTCATGCCGGATCTGAACAGATTCGGAATTTGATGTTTCTGTGCTATATTAAGCTTAATAATAACTAACTGCGGAAGCGGCGGAAATATGAGCAAAATAATCGAGAAGGCCAAAGAGGTCTTTGATATAGAGATTGAAGGACTGAAGACGGTCCGGGACAACCTCGGCGAAAGCTTTGAGCAACTGGTCGGCAAGTGTTCAGAAACGCTCGACCGGGGCGGCAAACTGGTGCTGACCGGGATCGGCAAGAGCGGTTACATCGGCAAAAAGATCGCGGCCACGCTGTCCAGCATCGGTTCTCCGGCGGTGTTCATGCATCCGGTCGAAGCGCTGCACGGCGACCTCGGCATGATGCAGAAAAACGACATCCTGATTGCGCTCAGCTACAGCGGCGAAACCGAAGAGCTGCTGGCGGTGTTGAACCCCGCCAAACGGCTCGGCCTTGAAATAATCGCCATTACCGGTTCAAGCTCGTCGAGTCTGGCCGGATTGAGTTCGCTGGTGGTCGAAATGACCGTGCCGCAGGAAGCGTGTCCGTTCAATCTGGCCCCGACGACGACGACGACCGCGCTGCTGGCGCTGGGCGACGCGCTGGCGCTGGTGCTGCTGGATACCCGCGGCTTCACGAAAGAGGATTACGGGCGTCTGCATCCGGGCGGCGCGATCGGGCGCGGCTTGACGATGCTGGTCGGCGATATCATGCGCACCGGCGAACGTCTGGCGCTGGTTTCACCCGAATCCAGCGTGAAGGAGACCCTGATCCGCATGACCCAGGCCAGATGCGGCTCGGCAATCGTGGTTGATTCCGACAATAATCTGCTGGGCATTTTTACCGACGGCGATTTCCGCCGCAACGCGGAAAAAGATATCGGCATCCTGAACCAGGCAGTTGCATCGGTAATGACCAGGCATCCGGTCACCGTCTGTGCTGACGCACTGGCGGTTGAAGCACTGAAAGTGGTTGAAGACCGGAAAATAAATTCTATCGTCGTCACCGGCAGTCGCGGGAAAGTGGCCGGCTTCATAGATGTTCAGGACCTTCCCGGATTCAAGCTGATGTAAGACTGGAATTTTTCTGTTCCGCCAGTCCTATCCGTCACATATTCAGACTGATGCAAAGGGGATGGCAAATTTATCGTCAGGAAATGGCGGCAATCCGGTTAAACCATTTGGAATTTCGCGGATTGCGACTAAATTAAGCCGGAATTGATATATCGCTTAACACGGAAAATTATTGAATGAAGTTGTTTCTGCAGAAAAAACTCTATCTTTGCAACATTGCGGTTTTTCTATTTCTGCTGTCTGCCGCTTTTTCCACCGTCCGGGCCAATGACGCCGAAGCCAGCGCCGCCTATAAGGACGGACTGGAGAAATATGCCGCGAAAGAGTATTATCCGGCAGCCAAAAAATTTCTTGACGCCGAACTGCTGGCCGATTCCCCTTCACAGAAAGCCGAGGCACTGAAAGAGGCCGTCAACAGCTACCGTCAGGCAAAGATGTATTACAAGGAATTCGAATGTGTGGAACGTCTGGTCAATTATTATCCCTCATTTATTGACTTTTCCAAAATGGTGGATCGCGAATACGAGATCGGCGATGAATATTATCACGGTTATCGCGACCCGGAATTCTGGGCATTGCGCTGGGTTCCGTGGCTGACCGGACCGGACCGGGCGGTGGAGATTTATGAAAAAGCGCTGAAGCATGCCCCTTTTGCCGGCAATGCGCCTCAGGCTAAATTGCGGGCGGCGGTGCTGCTGATTGAAACCAATAAAGTTGACAAGGCAATGGAGTTCCTCCGGCAGATCATCAAGCAGCATCCGGATACTCCGGAATGCAAATATGCGTATCTTGAACTGGGCAATGCGCTGTTCCAGCTTTCTCAAAAAGGCGACGGCGACGGCAAGTACAATCGAGAGGCGCTTGAAGTGTTCAATGCGTTTTTAACCAAGTACCCCCAGGCGCCGGAATGTGATTTTGTCAAAAAATGTCTGCTGAAATCCAAAGATATCAACGCCCAGCGGCTGCTGGGAATGGCCAAATTTTACCAGCGGATCGGCAGATCGGAACCGGCGGAACGCTACCTGAATGATGTGCTGAAGCAATATCCCGATTCGCTGGCGGCCGACAAATCGGAGGAGATGCTGACCAAAATCGATAAGACTTATGTGCCTGAGGGTTTCCGCCCGGAAGTGGAAAGCAGAAACCAGAGTTTCAAGCAGATCCCCATTCCTCCGGAAGCTTCTCCGGTAATGGTTGTTCCTGAAAACAGTGACGGCAAATGGCTGCTTCCGATCAAGGACCTCGGAATTGGTAAAAAAGATGAAAAAGGAAGTAAATAAGGAGTGAGTTCAATGTCCAGATTCTTTTCATTATTTGTATGCGCGGCGCTTGGTCTTACCGGCGTCCTCGCCGGCGGCTGCGGGTATCATATGGGCAGCATGGCGCATCCCCAGATCAAGACCATCGCCATTGCGCCGGTCACCAATGAGTCCCTTGCATACAATGCCGCCGCAGATTTGCGCGGCATGCTCTGCGATCAATTCATGTTTGACGGCTCGTTTAAAATTAAAGAACAGGAAACCGCAGACTGTATTGTATATGCCAGAATTATTTCCGTAGTCACCGCGGAAACCATGTCCGCCTCATATAACAACGACCAGACGTATCAGGCCGCCGAATGGAGCGCCACGGTCAAGGTTGAATTTACCGTGGTCATTCCCGGACGTAAAGATCCGCTGGTCTCCAAGCGTGTAGTCGACGGCATAGCTCATTATCAGGTCGAAGCCGACGTGGAAACCAACCGCCGGCGCGGCATCCTGATGGCCTGCCGCGATGCCGCTCAGCAGCTTGTCCAGTATACTGCCGAAGCATTCTGATCTGTCCTCGGCAGCCTTATATCTCAAAAATCAGCGATCTGGAGCTGCTTGATTTTCGGGATGTATTTTTCCGCTTCTTTGACGCGGTCTTCCTCCACCAGGCGCAGAAAATTGGTGACCAGCTCGTTATGCGCCTCGCAGGTATAATAATTTCTCAGCGGCATGAACTGTTTAAGCGTTCCGGGATCGTTGTTTTCAATCGGCCACAGCGCCGAAATTTTACGAATACCGGATATCGCATAGCGTCCATGCCAGGCGCACCAGCCGTCAAAGTAGCGTTGAACCTCATCCGGATCCTGGATAAGCTTCGAAATTCTGGCCATATACTTGCAGAATGCGGCTTTTCCCGCACCGGTCAGCGGAACAATCTTTTCCGGGGTATAGCCGAAGGTGTAAGGGATGATTTCCAGACCGAATGCCGAATGCCTGTCGAAAGCCAGCTTGATCATGAATCCGCTCCACCAGAATGACTTCGGATCAAACTGCTGCCACGGTGATGGAAAATAGAAATTGCCGGGACAGTAGAAAATTGGCGTGCCCTCCCAGACTTCAATCCCCTGCGGACAATGAGCGTGAATATGGATTACCGCATGAGCGCCGGCTTCGGCGAAAGCGTGGCAGGTCTTGATGACCCTGGGGCTGGGCAGCGGATTGCCTTCGTTGCCGCCGTGCATGATCACAATCACATGATCCGCCTGAACTGCGGTTTCTTTTATAAGCCTGATGTTGCTGAGCGGGTCCAGCGGGGCGGCACCCGGTTTGTTTTTACCCGCCGTGCCGAATTCATTTTCCGCAATATTGATGAAAGCTATTTTCATCCCCTTTCTGCTGATGAACAACGGCTTGTCCGCCGCTTCCAGATTTTTACCGGCGCCGACGGTTTTGATGCCGTTTTTCTCCAGGATTTTAATCGTTTCCATGACCGGTTCCGGGCCGAAATCTCCAATATGGTTGTTGGCCAGCGCCGCAACATCAAAGCCTCCGGCTTTGATGAAATCCACGCATTCCGGCGGACATTTCAGGTTGGGGCCGCTCTTGATAATAGGTGTTTCGGCGTTGGTCAGCGGAGTCTCGAACTGCACCACGGACAAATCGCAGTCATCAAGGACGGCTTTTACCCCGGCCAGTATTTCTGACGATTTTCCTGCACGAACCGGCGCAATCGCCTTGTCCCACGGACAGCAGTCTCCGGTTATCAGGACTTCTACTTGTTCCTTTGATTGACTTTTGCGAAAAACTTCCCTGCCATCTTTAAAGGTCAGCATTGCATCCTCCGGCTATTGCGTCTTTTATTGAATATTTCTTAATCAGACTGCTGATTTTCGACTTCGTCAACGGCTTGAACATGGCATCCCATGGATCGGCCATTTTCAGGTTCTTTCCGGCCAGCGCATTATACACATCCGGCAGATCCAGGGCATCCAGAATACCCGGAATCATGCAGGAAAGCGGCCACATGGTGACCGGCGACAGCACCATTTCCTCATAGGCGAACGGCGCGTTGAGCAGCGTTACCCGGCTTATGTCATCGGACAGCAAACCGGCGAAAGCGGCGACAATGCCACCCTGCCCTCTGCCTGCCAGGTGGATTTGCTTGACCCCGCAGCTTTTCAGCAATTTTGCCGCCGCCAGTACATCAAGTACTTTGCCGCCAAGATACGGTTTCCCGAGCATAATGCCATGTGCCGCGTAAAAGTAGTCGTAATTATATGGAGTGAAGAAGTTTTCATCACAGACATTGCAGGTCCGCGGAGTCGTTTCTCCAATACCCCTGACATCCAGCCCGAACAGCAGCGACTCTATCTCCGGATCCAGTCCCAGACCATCCTTCAACTCCTCGTAGGCCGACAGATGCGGAATGTAAAGCACCGCATTGTCCGCGGCCGGGATATGGTACAAATCCCTGCCGCAGCGCTGACTTAATATCGCGGTGATGCCCGGCTCTGTTTCGACGGCAAAGCGGTTGAAGAAGATGTACGGCGGAGTTGATGCGTAAACCGCCAGCCGCAACACCCGGTGCTCCGGAACCGATTCCGGAATCTTGATGGCCAGTTTCTTCAGGACTGCGGCTTTGAGTCCGCCTTCTGACGCAATCTTCCTGCGGGACTTCCTGAGCGACGACGCTTTCTCCAAAGTGAAATTGCGCAACAACTTGTTCTCAGCCAGATTGATCACCTGTCCTTCGGGGGCACATTGCAATTCAATGGTCTCGCAGGCGTTAATTTCGGGCTCCCTGTCGTCCTTTTTCACTCTGGCGAATTCGTTGAAAAATCTGTACATGGACTCGCGGTTGGGCAGAGTATAGCCGTGGCTGTCCGGCCCGACCGCCAGTCTTATGTTGTCCTTCGCTCCGAGCAGTGAGTAAATATGCCTGGCGTCTTCATAGGCTTCCCGGGCTCCGCGCGGATCGAAAAAGTCGTTTTTCTGACTCAAAATAATTACCGGACGGGGCGCGCGGGCAATGATCAGATCACTCATCTCCAAACCGTATTTCAACATGTCCGGAGGTATCTGTTCGCAATCGGAGGGCAGTTCGTTCTCCAGATTACGAAGATAAGTCGTGATAAAGCAGCCCGCTGCCGCCATCGTTGGCCGGTCATCCAGCGCGTTGACGTAAGAGGTCAAGGTGCCGCCGCCGGAATTGCCGGTTACGCCAATCCGCGAAACATCCACTTCCGGCCTGCTCAACAGGTAATCAAGTCCGCGAATTCCGTCCCAGGCGCGCCATGTTCCGATAAATTCGCCGGCCAGCCGCAACTGTTTGCCCATCATGTTGTGTTCACTGCAGCAACTGCCGGAAACTTCTTCAGCATCCCGGGTGTTAAGAAACTGATAACGTTCGCCCTGGCTGACCGGGTCAATTATAAAAACCGCATATCCCTTCAGCGCCAGTCCCTGGCAGAAACTCTGATAGGCCGGTTCGGCCTTGCCGCTCTGGGCGTGTCCGCAGAGCCCGAGCACCGCCGGAACTTTCCCTTTGATCCCGGACGGCAGATACAGGTTGCCGGTTACGGGAAAATCCGGGCGGCTGTAAAAAATCACTTTTTCAATCGTAAATCCGGCTTTCCTGACAATGCCGGCAGTACGGGCATTGAGCGGAGTGCGATCAGGCAGCGGCCCGAATGCCGCGGCGATCTTTTTGCGGACCGACTCAATATATTGTTTAGCCTGCAAGGGGTTTTTAATCCCCGCAAGAGCTTTTTTCCGTTTCGCCGATATGCTTCGGACTTGACCAAGATAATAATCCTGCATCATGTGTCCAAACCTCGAATTAATATGCATTTTAAAAGATCCTCCGGAAATGCCTGACAATATTTATTAAAACAAACAATATGTTTATTATAATGAACAAAATGAGAAAAATCATCCTGTATTGTAAAAAAAACAGACTTTTTTACAACTTGGACACCACGCCCGCACATTTTGGACACTTGTTCCGTACAACGCGTCTTCGCAGCCTATGGGGCATATTGGTCATTTTGGACAGCCCATTCCGAGAACTTGGAGTGTCGTTGAGCACAGCGCATTTTATTCCCGTCTTCTGATTTCCCGGTTTTATGATTTTTCATTTTCAACTTTATCTCCTTCCCCTTTTATCGCTTTCAACTCTACCGCGTTGGAACTTCTTCTGCAATTGTCCTTACATATATAGTAAAGTTGTCAACCGAAACGGAGATAACTTAAGTTATTATAGAGCATTTCTCAGAGAAATTATTTATGCAGAATTCAATATTATTTGCAAAGATTTGTTTTTTTAAAGTTTGGCTATTGCTTTTTTTTAAAGGTTGAATTATAATAGTGATTAGACGTTAAATCAAAAATCCGGGTTGAGCATAAAAGCAATGATTGGACGTTGAATCAAAAAAAGAATAGGTTTTCTATATGGTGGCAACGATAAAAGATATAGCAAAGGCTGCAAAGGTTTCGAATCCGGCGGTTTCCGCGGTATTGAACAACAAGACTAATTGCCGGGTCTCTCCCGCGACGCGGGAAAGGATTTTACGCTTTGCCAGGGAAATGGATTACAAGCCCAATTTCAACGGCTTGCTGTTGCGCGGGGAAAGAACCAAAACAGTGGCGCTGCTAATCAGTTCGGCATGGCAGAAATCGGAAGAGTTCATGAAAGATATGATCATCTCTCTGATGTCACAATTTGATCAACAGGGTTATGCCTGCTATCTTGCCGACATTACCGGCGACGCCGACACCAACTATTCAAAAGTTCTGGAGTTGATTTCACGCGGAGTTCATCATTTCATATTCATGGGACACCCGGTCGGCCGGGACCAGATCCGAGAGTTGATTGAAAGCAGGAATAAAAGTTATATTGTTTACGCCAATCCAGGATTCCTCAACAGACATGTCGAGAGTGATTCCGCTTCGGGTGCGGCGTCAATCATCAGATTTTTCCTGTCCAGGGGTAAAGATAATTTCCGTTTGATAATCCACCCTCACCGCAGCGATCGTCCGGAGATGAACAACCGCATTTGCGGGCTGATGTCGGTTTTTCCGGATATTGACGTGGAAACCCTGGAACAGCGCTATGTAATTCAAATGGACGAGAGAGTATACATCGCGGCCCCCAAACTGATGGACTATTTTGTAAAAATAGGCTATGAGACTACTGCCATGCTCCTTGATGACAACCCCGGGATTCAAGCCATTCTTTATCTGTCAGATTTTCTTGCTATCGGCGGAGCAAAATTATTGCTTGAAAGGGGCATTGTTATTGGCAGAGATATATTGCTGGCCGGATTTAATGAAACCGCCGCAGTCAGAAACTACCCGTACCCGATTTCATCCGTGGAACACGACATAGAAAAAACTATCGAGGTCATCATCAGAGAATCGCTGGAGGGCAATGCCCCTTTAGATATCCTGATACCCCCAATAGTCCATATCAGAGAATATATACAATAGCAACAAGGCAATGATTTCACAATAACAACAACCAGACAGAAGGAGATAAAAGAATGAAAAAACAACAATCCGCAAAAGGAAAAAAAGAAATGAAAAAGGAATTCTTCACACTCATTGAACTTCTCGTGGTGATAGCCATTATCGCCATCCTCGCATCAATGCTGCTCCCCGCATTGAACAAAGCCCGGGAAACAGCGCGCGCCGGCAAATGTCAGGGCAATCTGAAACAGATTGGAGCAGCAGCAACGCTGTATGGCAATGACTTTCAAGATTACTCCACTTCCCCTTATTACAAGAGTCCCTATTGTTTTCTGGCCGGATACACTCTCGATACGAATAGTACGCTGACCCCCGGACTTAGCGGCTATCTCGGGATGGGGAAAACCTCAAAACAGATAAATACAGTATTGAATGCCGGCAAGTCAATTTATGCATGTCCGAGCCATCGGCCGCGCGGCCTGAACCCGCCGAATGATTACGGAATCACCGGGTACTGGGGATTGTCCTACGGGATGAGCGATACCTTCAGTGATTATAATACTGTCTCAACATTAGCCGATCCGTCGCTGCTGGTTAAAGCTTCGCTGGTAAAACGTCCGTCCATGCTGATTTATTTTATCGAAAGCGATGGCGGACAGAGAGTATATAATTCAGATGCAATTACCCCGAGTACGCAGGTTTACGGATGGCCGGGCGCGTGGGAACTGAATGATCACGGGTATTATATTGAAAAAACATGGCATAATCAATTCCCGAATCAACTCCAGTTTGACGGCCATGTGTCTAAAAACAAATGGGGAGTGCTGGCCGGCAAGGGAGACGCGAATGGCGCGACTTACTGGAAACTCGGCGGCAATGCCGCCGCTACCCGCTGAATTAATGTTCAAAAAGTATTAACAGATATAACGTGCGTAATTCAGATATTGGCCAAATAAAGGAGCTCAATCGATGTTGAAATTCAAGGAATCATATTTTGCTGAAGGATGTAATCCAGGCAGAATGCTATTGGCAGTTGCCGTTTTGCTGACATGCTTCAGCCTGCCGGCGGGAGAACTGGAGATCGCCGGCAGGACAAACGGCAGTCAATATGAAATACTGGTCAGTCCGCATCCCGCGCAATCTGCAAAAGAAGGTTCTCTGGAGCTGCAGCGGCTGATTAAAAAATCCACCGGCGTGGAACTGCCCATAACCATGACCGCCGCGACGCCCGGCAAAAAGCAGATCGTCATCGGTGCTCATCCGATGGCGGCCGCCGCCGGGGTTGATGTCGCAGGCGTGACTGCCGACGGCTTTAAGATGCGTACTGTCAGCGGCAACATTTATCTATTAGGCGATGATCTGGACAAAGGATCCTTTTATGCGCTTGGCAACAGCGAAACTTGTCATGGCGGTTCATATTTTGCGGTTAATGAATTTGCCAAACGGTATTTGAAGGCGCGCTGGTACATGCCGGGCCCGATGGGTGAAGAAGTTGCCGTTTTAGATAAACTTGCCATCCCGGATAATTTAAATGAAACAATCAATCCCCGCTTTGCCATTCGCAGCATCAGCAATACTTTCTATTATGAAGGCACTGGCAGATAGAGGTAATTTCAAAAGTCTGAATTAGGGCTTTGAAAAATGCGAAAGTAAGTTCAT
>CAIJKT010000033.1 GCA_903821255.1 uncultured Lentisphaeria bacterium
GTTCGATGATATGGGAGATGGTCGGCACCAGCGCCGTCCCCAGCGCGCCTTCACCTAATATTCTGCGAAACAGGTTCGGCGTCATAAATGCAAGAAACCAGGAAGAGGCCACCGCGCCGCCACCGAGCACGCTGGCTTCGAGAATTTCACGGAGAAATCCCAGCACCCGGCTGAACAGCGTAGCCGCCGCCATTCCGGAAGTGCTTCTTAAAATACTTTTCTTTGAAGACGACATATAAGATTAAGAGCCAGTCACGTTAACGGATTGAAATACTCCGGCGTTATACCGAGAAGCGGACATGAATCACGTCGCCGTCCTGCATGATATACTCTTTGCCTTCAATTCTTAATTTGCCGACCGCCTGGGCTTTCGACCAGCCGCCGTTGGCAACCATATCCGAGTAGGAAACCACTTCCATCCGGATAAAGCCGCGGCACATGTCGGTATGAATTTTACCGGCGGCCTGTGGCGCGGGAGTGCCGGCGGTAACCGTCCAGGCGCGCGATTCCATTTCTCCGGCGGTAAAGAACGTGATATAATTGAGCAGGCGGTATCCGGTATGGATGACCCGGCAGAGGCCGTTTTCGGTAATGCCCAGATCTTCCAGGAAAACCGCGGCGTCTTCAGGTTCAAGCTGCGAAAGTTCCTCTTCCAGTTTAGCGCAGACCGGCACCACTTCGAGATTATTCTTTTTACAGAATTCAACCAGCGCTTTGGAGTGTTCATCCTGGCCGAAAGACCTGAACGTCGCTTCGTCAACGTTGGCGCAGACAAATGCCGGCATCAGGGTGATCAGCCCGCAATTCTTTGCCGCCGCAACCTGTTTGGGGTCGTTGCGGTCATATTCCGGGACACGGCCGTCGGCGAGATCCGCGGCGAATTTGGCGGCGATTTCCAGTTCAGCTTTAGTTTCAGCATCCCCGGCGCGCATAAGTTTTTTGGATTTTTCCAGCCGTTTTTCAATGAAGTCCAGATCGGCCAGCATCAGTTCAGTCATGATCACTTCCAGATCGCGGACCGGATTGACGTCGCCGTCAACGTGGATTACGTCGCCGGCTTTGAAGACGCGGACCACATGGGCAATCGCGTCAACGCTCCGGATATGTCCGAGAAACTGGTTGCCCAGCCCCTGCCCCTGGCTCGCGCCTTTGACCAGGCCGGCAATATCGATGAATTTCAGCGTCGAAGGCACAATTCTGCCGGAGTGTTCGAGCTTGGAAAGCACTTCCAGGCGCTCATCCGGCACTGCCACGATCCCGGTATTGGGTTCAATGGTGCAGAACGGGAAGTTCGCCGCGGCGGCGCTGCCTTTGCTAAGCGCATTGAACAAAGTGGATTTGCCGACATTCGGCAATCCCACAAAACCACATGAAAAACTCATAATCAGCCTCTTTCCGCAAATAAAATCAAAATGAAAGTTAAAAAAACATTATTATATATAAAAAAGCCCGCCGGTTCAGGCGGGCGTAATTTATCATCGGTCAAGCTGCGTTATCTGGTAATCGCTTCATCCGGGTAGAAGAAGTTAAACGCATTGTGTTCCATGTCCACAACCCATGCCGGGCGCATAAGCGGTCCATAACCCCAGCCGGAATCTTCCGGATCGTCGGTGGCGCCAGGCAGCGGCATATAGAAAGTAAGGACATCAGTTACGCCGACGCATTCACGGGCCACCACAAAAGCTACGCCTTTAAGTACACCGTAAGTCAAGGCCGGAATCGCGCCTTTCTCCTGATTTACATCATACGGTCTGATTAAAATCTCCAGCGGGCCGAACGCAATATTGGCTATGCCTCGGCCGAGCTTTTCCAGCGGACCGCTTTCAGCGAAAGTATTGGGCACAATAGCAACGGCAAGAAGAACAATCCCGGCTACTATAACTCTTTTTATAAAGCTCATCAATCATACCCTTTTCTATTACAAAATTAGGATCCCGATTATAAGGGAAGTGCTAAAATCTTTGAAATATAACTTGACTATTTCAAAAAATCAAGGAAATTCGTATTAATAATACATCACTTTAAATAAACATCAAACAGATGGAGACAGAAAAATGAAAGATAAGAAGAAAATCAAACCGGACGCAAACCGCTTGTCAGGCTTGTCCCTGCTGAAGGCGTCAGCCACCAGATACCCGGACAGTCCGGAGCAGGCCCGGATGGAAACATTCAAGAATGTTTACCATGACCGGGATTACATCATTACGTTTGACTGCCCGGAATTCACCTCGCTGTGTCCGGTGACCGGCCAGCCGGATTTCGGTGCAATCACAATTCGTTACATTCCGGATAAAACCTGCATTGAAAGCAAATCGTTGAAGCTGTATCTTTATGCTTTTAGAAATCACAATACCTTTCATGAAGAAGCGGTAAACACGATTCTTGATGAACTGGTGAATAAATGTACGCCGCGCAAAGCCGAGGTAATCGGTATCTTCAGGCCGCGCGGCGGCATTGCAATCCATGTAAAAGCTTGTTATGGAGGAAAAATTGATGGATAACGAGTTTACCGTAATTACCGGCGGGTCCGTGACTTCGCCGAAGGGGTTCAAAGCTTCAGGCATTACCGCCGGATTGAAAAAGAGCGGCAATCCGGATATGGCGCTGATTTATTCCGAAATTCCGGCTAATTTTTCAGGAGCATTCACCTCCTGCACGTTTGCCGCGGCTCCGGTGCGGGTATGCCAGGAGCGCGTCAAAAGCCAGGATAAAATCCAGGCGGTCATCGTCAACAGCGGCAACGCCAACGCCTGTACCGGCAAACCCGGTATTGCCAACGCTGAAAAAATGTGCGAACAGGTCGGCAGCCTGCTCGGCATCTGTCCGAAGTCAGTGATGGTCTCCTCCACCGGCAGAATCGGCGTCCAGATGCCGATGGCGGTAATCGAAAAAGGCATTACGCTGGCGGTATCAGCCCTGTCCTCCGACGGCGGCAAGAAAGCCGCCGATGCGATCATGACGACCGACACCCGGCCCAAAGTCATGGCGGTCGAACTAAAACTCGGCGGTAAAACTGTCACCATCGGGGGCATGACCAAGGGCGCCGGCATGATCGACCCGAAAATGAAAGTACCGCATGCCACGATGCTTTGCTATATCACCACTGACGCAGCAGCAGATAATGCACTGATCGGGAAATTCCTGGCGCAGGGGGTTGACGAATCATTCAACCGCATTACGATTGACGGCGATATGAGCACCAACGACACCACGATTCTGATGGCGAACGGCGTCTCCGGCGTGAAAATCAATCCGGGAACTCCTGAAGAAGCCGCGTTCTATAAAGCGCTGCTGTTTGTGATGCAGACGCTGGCGAAAGAAATGGTGCTGGACGGCGAAGGCGCCACCAAGCTGGTCAATGTGGTGATCGAAAACGCTCCTTCCAGAGAGGATGCCGAACTTGCCGCCAATGCCATTGCCAACTCGCTGCTGTGCAAGACCGCGTGGTTCGGCTGCGACCCGAACTGGGGCCGCGTCATCGCTGCCATCGGTTATTCCGGCGCTAAATTCGAGCCGGACAATGTCGTCATTCATTACAACGACAAACCGGTAGTCTGCAACGGGCAGGACGCCGGGACTCCGGAGGCGGTGCTGGCGGCGCTCATGAAGGAACGCGAATTCACGATCAGCGTCAATCTCAATTCCGGGCATTCCGGCTATAACGTCTGGACTTGCGACATCTCTTACGAATATGTAAAGATCAACGCCGATTATCATACCTGATTCTCCGGACGCCAGTCCGGAGACCGGTGATTTTGTCTCTGCTGTTGAACATGGCATGGCAACAGCAGAGACTGTTTCGAAGCGTATAACTAAAGCCAGAAGTTGTGTGCGGCAGTCAATGCTTCAGTCAACGGCGGCAGTTCCGGCTCCCATAATCTTTCCCACTCCAGAGATACCGCAGGCTGGAAATTCATTGCCCGCAATGAGCCGAGCAGGCATTTAACGGGAACATCCCCCTGACCCGGCAGAACACTCCTGATTTTACCCGCGGCTGTTTTGACGCTGTCCTTAACGTGAACATGGACGATATTGTTTCCCAGCAATGTCATGCTGTCAATAAAAGATTCCCCGCCATGCCGCCATGTATGATGAACATCCCAGATCACGGGCATGGTCTGTCCGGCGGTGTAGAAGAAACGGATGCAGTTGACGGCGGATGAAAAGCCGTCATGCGTTTCAATTGCCAGTTGACAATCGAGATGATATGCCTGGCTGATTTTATTCCACTGCTGCATGGTCCGGGCTGCGCGGTTCAGAATTTCCGGCGTTGGATCATGGCTGTATTCAAAACCGCCAAAAATCCGGCAGTAAGGAACGTGCAACTCATCGGCCAGCTGCGCCAGTTTGAGGATATAATCAAAGTCCTTTTCCTGCGCTCCGACTAAATTGAAAGACGTATCGATCATTTTTATGATTCCGGATTCCGCCACGGAACGATATTTAGCCGGAGCGTTTTTTTTGTATTCGCTGAAAAGCCCGGCAAGATCCAGCGAACCGGCGAAAGCCCTTAATTCAATCGCCCCAATGCCATTTTCCCCTGCCAGCATAATAATTTCATCCAGGCCCAGTTCGGCACAGCCGAGTGAGGAAAAGCACCATTGAAGCCGGTCGGCGGCAAAAGAGTGATTCGGCACTGTTTTATCCATAGTTCAGCCTGTTGCTGGTCATTGTTTTCAGTCGCTCGGGCGTCACTGCATAATGCAGATTTTCGCCGTTGTAAAACCGGTTTACTTCCTGCAGCATTGCCGGAACGAATTGGCCGGTGTTCCGCCCGGCGCAATGCGGCGTTAAAATGGCATTGGGAAATTGCTGAAGGCGATTATTATCAGGAAGCGGTTCCTGGTGAAAGACATCTGCGATATAAGTGAAGCGGTTTTGGTGAAGTGCGTCAATCAACGCATTTTCGTCAATGAGACGGCCGCGTCCGGGATTGAGCAGCACTGCACCAGGTTTGAGCCGTTGCAGCAGGCCGGTGTCAATCCGGCCTTCATTCAACGGGTTAAGCGCGGCCAGCAGAACAATGACATCCGCCTGTGAAAAAATATCCTCCAGCGTTGCAGATTCAACGGCCTCTTCGCCGGAACGGAAATGACTGCTGTGCACCATGATTTTAACTGGCGCAAAAGCCTTTAAAAGGCGGATGTATTCAGCACTGATATTACCATAGCCCCATATCCCGATTACCGAGTTCCGGATATTGCGGAAGTCGGCGGTAACTTTATTCCAGTTTAGCGGCCGCAAACCACCAAAGTTGGCATATTTAAGCAGATTGGTCAGACCTGCCCAGGTCATCGCCATGCACCATTCGGCAACGGACGCGGCCATAATGGAATTAGCGGTAGTCATCATAATGTCCGGACGCGACAATTCCGCTGCCAGGTCCGCGACCGAACCGGCCGCATGCGCAATCAGCGCGATGTCCTTATTGCCGGCCAGCACCTCCCGGTTCAGCGGCGGGGTGCACCAGGAAGTAATTATGGCAGGATAACCCGATATCGCCTGATTCCAGCCGGACAGACTCAAAGGAGTCCTATCCATAAAATGAACGTGGATATCCAGGGATGCGGCCAAATCAGCAGATTCAGTCGTCCACAATTCGTCAAAGCGTTCGTAGTCCCCGGGTATTGCCAGCAGAACTTTCCTGGAAGATTTTTCTTTCATCACAAATCCTTATCATGCCTTGCGACCATTTCTGCACTATGCAGGAAAATCGTTTTTCTAATATAATACTCTATTTTCTTGTTTTTGTCAATACGCTGTTGCCGCCGCCGATAAAATATTTATCGGAATGTTATCGCAAAACTGAGCGTAAACATACTGCATTAGCCTGATATAAAAATTAAATTCCAAATAATATGACAATTACATATTGACAAGAATTTGTTTTTGATGTATAATTTACACATCTAGTAAATCGTTTTTCTTAATCATTAACCAGAGTGGCAAGTTATGAGAGTACAATTGAAAGATGTGGCGGAACTGGCCGGAGTGCAGCCGTCCACGGTATCTCTGGTTCTGAACAAACGTCCCAAGTCTGAAACGTTTACTCCGGCAGCCAGGCAGCGGGTCTGGGACGCTGCGGAAAAACTCGGCTACCGCCCCAATGCGGCAGCCCGTGCGCTGGTGACCAGCAGAACTTACAATATCGGGTTTATCGTTCCGGAATATGCGGCGCAACGCTGGTCAAATCCTTTCTACGCCGAATTACTCAACGGGATCGATGATACTTGCAGCAAACATAATTACAGTTTAATGGTTCACTGCTGTAACCCTGAAAAGACCGTTAATTTTGTTTTTCCGCGCAGTGTAACCGAACGGAGCATTGACGGGCTGATTATCAGCAACGCGATTTCAGACAGTATGCTGAAATTGTTCGAGCAGCTGAATGTCCCCTGCGTCAGGGTGGGATTCACCGGTAAAGCCGACGGCAGTACGCTTCCCGTGTTCGGACCTGATATGCTTCGCGGCCGGATACTCGCACTGGAATATCTGGTACGGCTGGGACACCGCGAGGTCATGTTTCTGAACAGCGGCGGCCAGTATACCCGAAATATTGCCGAAGAGTTCGAAGATCACGTCCGCCAAAGTTCGCTGGCAGACCGCATTAAAATCCATTCGGTCTTTACGCCGGACGGCAAATGCGATGCCTCTGCGGCCTCAATTTTCTTCTCCAATTATTTTAATTTTTCTGAAGAACAGCGTCCGTCGGCGGTAATTACCAACCCGCAGACCTGTCTTGGCATCTTGAAAGAAATGGCAAAGTACGGTATGAGCTGTCCGGAAGATCTAAGCATGATCAGTAATTATAATTACGAAATATTTGACTTCCTTTCTCCGGGCATCACTTCGCTAAAATATGACAACGCCGCAACCGGTGCCTATGCCACGGAAAGACTTATCGAGATAATTAACTCGAATACGGTCAGAAATCTTTCTCAACCGGAATTTCCGGTGACGCTTGAGGTTCGTCAGTCCTGTACCCAATGTACCCAGGACCGGAAGAAGAGAGGAGACGGAAATCAATGATAATAAGACGGCAATTGAATCTTTGAATTAAAAATAAGGGGAATCGGGAAATGAAAAATGTTTTTGGAAGTCAACTGTTAAACATTAAACTATTACAATGAAGGCGGGTCTAAAAATGAAAAAACAATCGAATTTCACACTCATAGAGCTCCTCGTGGTGATAGCAATCATTGCAATTCTTGCGGCAATGCTGCTGCCGGCACTTAACCGGTCACGGCAGGTGGCGCGCCAGATATCCTGCACCAGCAATCTGAAACAGATAGGATTAGTTTCGCAGCAGTATGCAGACGACAACCGGGGGTTTTACGGAGTATGGCCGAATGCCGCCGGAACGGAATTATATGCTACCGGCTGGTGGCAGGCGAACAGATACAGTACGTATCTTGGAATCAGAGTCAATCCGGTCAGAGCCAGCCAGTATCCGGTGCTGTTCTGTACGGAGATTGTCGTCAGGACCATCAATTATCCCGGCTATCTGGCGAATTCCCATGTCTTCGGAAAATCGGGGAATTCCTACCCGCATTTGACCGTGACCAAAACGAAAAGCCCCAGCAAAGTCAGCCTGATTACCTGTGGCAGAGGAGATACTGATACTTACGATAAATATTCTTTCCGGGTCGGCTTTACCGGATGGAATAATCACATGACCAAACAGACGAACATGGCTCATTGCGACGGACACGTCCAGTCATATACCTTCAAACCGGATTACTCTCAGGCCAATTTTCTCGGCGCATACCAGACTGATCCGTTAATCATAACTTACAACAAATGAAAACCGCAAGTCACAAAAAAGAGCAATCCCAAATGAATCCTGCCGGGTGTTTTGCCCGGCAGGTATTTTCTTTGTCACCCGCCATTCTCGAACGCGCTTATTCCTCATACCGCAATAACGATCAGGTCAGGCTTGATATTGTGAAAGAGCTGGCTGCGTTTGAACGACTCCGCGATTATCAGCCTGAAAGTGTTGCTATCGATAAACTGATAATTCCGTCCGGCGGCAGTATCCATGATTATTACAGTCAGGCGCCATACTGGTTTCCCGATCCTGCTTTGCCGGGCGGGCTGCCTTATATCCGCAAAGACGGCGAATTTAATCCGGAGGCGGTATCGGAATCCTCCGACCATAAGAAAATGAACCGGATGATTTCGAATATCTATGCCTTCTCCGTGCTGTTTATTTTCACACGGGACGAAACGGCGGCGGCAAAAGCCGTCGGGCTGTTACGCCACTGGTTTCTCAATCCCGGAACCGCCATGAATCCGCACCTGAATTTCGGGCAGGCCATTCCGGGGATCAACACCGGCAGAGATGCCGGAATTATTGAAACCCATATTTTTATTCAGGTAATCGATGCGATGATTATGCTGAAAGATTCAAGTCACTGGACAGCTTCGGATAAGGATGGCATGAAAAGCTGGATGGCATCGTATCTCGACTGGCTGCGGCAGAGTAAAATCGGACAGGATGAAAAGAACGCCCCGAATAATCACGGGATATGGTATATCGCTCTGGCGATGAAGCTGGCCGCGTGGTGCTGCCGGGATGCCATGGTCGAAGAGTACATCGCGCAGGCCAGGGAACGGATAGCAATGCAGATATGCCCGGATGGCAGCATGCCGGAGGAATTGAAGCGCACCCAGTCATGGGGATACTCCATTTTCTGTATCAGCGCATTTCTGGCTGCGGCCGCGATTGCGCGGGAATACGGAGAGGATTTGTTCAACTATCAAACCCGTGATGGTGCCGGGATCAGGCGCAGTATTGATTTTTTGACAGAATTCGCATCCGGCGTTAAGTCATGGACCTTTCCGGAACTGTATGCTTTCGCTCCGGAAAAACTCACTCCGGTACTTTACATCGGCGCGCTGAATTATCGTGATGACAAGTATTTGCGTGTCCTGGAAACGCTTACGGCTTACGACGATATGTCCGGCGCGCTGTTCTTCAGATAATTACGAATCAGCCGTAAAATTAAATAGATCAAGACATCTCAAAGGCATAAAGAAGGAATTGTAATTATGTTGATTGCAGGGTGGACCCATCCCTTATCGCTGTTGCGCGATGAACTTGTACAACTCGAATATGAAGGCTATATCATTCCGGAAAAAGTGACGGAACAAATAGCCATGCTGCATCCGGTATACGATGCATACAACGAGGGAAAAATACTGGCAATATATGCGGAACTTGAGCATTTGCCGCGTGATCCGGCGTTTGATTTTATTCAACCAAATGAACTGGAGGAAATAAAAAAAGAACGTCCTTCCGGTCCCCGCCAATTACCGCTGGCGTTAAATGATAAAGATCTGCTTGACCGTTTCCATGGCGCCTGGACCGGTCGCGCCGCCGGCTGTGCACTTGGCAAACCGGTTGAGGGGCTTGGCATGCGCGGGCATGGCGATATGAATGGACGCGAGGCCATCCGGCATTATCTGAAAAACCGCGGACATTGGGAACTGGACTATTACTTCAGCGGCAGCGACACTGGAGACGGCATTAAACTAGGGTGCCCGCTTTCCTGGCGGGAAAATATCAGGTTCATGGAGCCGGATGACGATATTCATTACTCGCTGATCGGCTTGAAGGTTATGGAGGAGAAAGGTCCTGACTTCCAGTGGTATGATATTCCCGACACCTGGAACGGTTCGTTACCTTACAAGGCTGTCTGCACAGCGGAAACACAGGCAATTTTAAATTATAATCTGGTCCGTCCATTGCGGTTGCGGGACCTTCCTGCAGATATTATACCGGTAACCGCGGCCTTTACGCGGCGTCATAACAATCCTTACCGCGAAAGAATCGGAGCACAGATTCGCGCTGACGGCTGGGCCTATGCCTGCGCGGGCAACCCGGAACTGGCAGCGGAATATGCCTGGCGCGACGCTCATTGGACGCATACAGCCAACGGCATTTATGGTGAGATGTTTGTCGCTGCAGTGATTGCGGCGGCTTTTGTAGAAAGTTCTCCGGACAAGCTGGTGGAGATCGGACTCTCGGAAATTCCCCGCCATTGTCGTCTGTCTGTGGCGATTCGCGAAGCGCTGGCCTGGATTCCAGATTGCACCACCTTCGAGGATTTTATGCCAAGACTGGAAAAGCGTTATGCCGGGATGCATGCCGGTCATACTGTCAACAACGCCCTGATTGTGATGATGAGTCTGTTCTACGGACAGATGAATTGCGACAGGACTATCGGGATTGCCGTGATGGGCGGACTCGATACCGATTGTAACGGAGCTACCGTCGGGTCCATAGCCGGCGCCGCTGCCGGATTCCGGAATTTTGGAGGAAAGCTCGTCGCGCCGCTTAATGATACCATCAAACCACTGGTGTTCGGTTTTCAGGAGATTACGATGAAAGAACTGGCTGAGCGGACGCTTACGGTACATCAGAAAGTAAAGGCATATGCTGACAAACATTGAAATTTTTAATTTGCGCACCTGAACTGAAAAAGGTATCGAACCCTATGCGAAATAAAGGAGATAAAATGTTGCTCTACAGACGTAATATAGGATATAAAATGTTGCTCTCCAAGTGGCTGCTGCTGCTGCTGGTTCTGTCCTGTGGAATTATGGAGGGACTCGGCGCTACTGTGATCAATGATAAGACGCTCCGGGGGTTTAAAGCCGGTGCTGACGGCGAATTGACCGCCAGAGTCGAAGGCACGGTGAATAAATTAGAGGCTTCCGGCAAATTTACGGAGGAATATTCCCCGGGCTGGAATTGGATTAAGCACGGAACCCGGCAAGATAGCACCATTTAGTGCCATAATTTTATTTGAAACGCTGATTTTAGTGTTATATTAGCCATATCAGAGATTTTAAAGAGTTGA
>CAIJKT010000034.1 GCA_903821255.1 uncultured Lentisphaeria bacterium
GAATTACTGCTTAGGTCTCCATTTTGTGACGCGACTATTTTCTCATATAATTTCATCGGGCTGCCTCATGTTTTTTTCTTAACAGTCAATTAGACAATTTGCATAAATTTTTGTTGCATTGTGAAATTACCTGGAATCGTTTTTTTTCAAAAAAAATGCTTTGCAGCGGCAAACAGGAATTATAAACAGGGATGAACTATATTGCTGCTTGTGTCCTTGATGCCGGAGCAACAAACTGTCCGACAGACTACCGCTGACGAATCAGGCGGAAATCCGGTTCTTTGTGATTTTTCTTGATAAAGTTGCCGGGGAAGATTATATTGAAATGTAGCTTATGCATTCTTAAAAATAACCTGGATATCTTCCATGATTAAAAATTCCGGAAATTTAATGATCGGAATTATCCTGGTGCTGTTTTCTGGCACCGGCTACCGGGCTATGGCAGAAACGCCGGACCACAAAGTCAAGGTAAATCTTACCGCTGTCCGCTGGAAATTTCAGGAACCATATTTATTGCTCACCTCCGGGTCGCCTGTTTGCCGGTTGTTTTACACTGAACTGGAAGCGCGGTCTTATGAACGCGCCAGGAGCGATTTCCAGGCAGAGAAGCTGGCTAAAATTTTTAACGTTACCGGATTCAGCCGTGAGCGGCTGCTGCAGATTTCGCAGATAAATTTCATTCCGGAGCTAAGGAATGAACAGAAGAATGCGGAAACTACCGCCGTCAATGTGAAGGACCGCTCCGTCAATATTCCGATCTATACTTTTTCCAATCCGCGGGCAACCGCGAAGGAAGTAGTACGGGGTATCGCTTTTATTGAATATAACGAACCGGCAGAGCAGGCGCGGATCAATCTCTGGCTGGGGAACTATTTACGGCAATGCAATCAACTTGAAAAGCGCCGGAGCCGGCTTGTGCATGAATTTGAACAGGCGCTCCGGGGCAATCAGCCATCGGCGGCATTCAAGCAGGAATTATTGAGCTACTTGTCAAATCGTCTGCGCGAGCTGGAAACGACGACCGCCTGCATGACGGACTGGAAAAAGGTTTTGCCGCCTGAAATTGTTGACCGTTCCATGCGCAGCATGGTTCAGCGCCGGGCGCGACTCGCGGAAATAGACAAAGCATACCGCAAAAACTCCAATTCCCCGCTAAACCCCGACCATCGCAAGTTTATTTTTGATGATTTGGAAATCATGTCATACAGCAATGTCAGTTTCTATTGCAACGCGCTGGACTCGATGAATTACTGCTACAGGGAAAGTGATTATAATACGTTGTATGCCATGTGTATGGAACATTTTTTCTCCATGGACGCGATCCGGACCGGATTTTCCTGGCCCGGATACAATGTTTTCCGTCATGAATGGCTGTCGGCGGGGATGAATCCGGCAGCTTCAGTTAAACCGGTCAGCGCCAGTGATTTTGAGATCGTTTTTACGGATTTGCCCAAACCGGTTAACGAACTGTATAAATGTTATTTGATTATCGGCATGAATTGAGCATTGCACTGTTATACAGGTTATGATCGCGCAGTGCAACACGCCCGTGCAATTGCTCATAACCGCTCATTTATTTGGTTTTATGCCTTTACTTAATCCGGTTCAGGGTGTAAAATTAGATGGAGGTTATTATGAGAAAAAGCTTATTACAAATTGTTCTTATTGCCGCATTGCTCTTCATTATTTTCCCGTTCCGTTTGAACGGAGAGGAAAACACCGCCCGGGAAACGGATGAAGGCTATCCTCCGGTAAACGTCAAAGAATTCGAGGAGAATCTGAAACAGGACAAGAGTCTGCCATTCAACAAAACCTGGATAGACTATATTAACCTGAAAAAATATAATAAAATCATTATCGACGAAGTTGTTGTTGGCAGAGGCGGCCAGAATCAGAATATCGAATCGCAGAAGAGCAATCTTCCCAAACTGTCAGGGGAGGAAGAACAAGGCCTGAATGATTTTGCCAAATATACCCGCGAAACGTTCCAGCGGGCAGTTCAGAATAATGTTGATTTCGATCTGGTGGCACAGCCCGGTCCGAAAACCGTGGTGTTGAAATTATATCTGGTAAATGTTATTACGGTCAAACCGCTGCTTGATGCCGGTAAGCGCGGCGGCAGAATGAGCGCTGACAGCCCGGCGGTCGCGATTGAAGGCGTTCTGGAAGACTCTCAGGACGGCAGAACCATCCTGGTTTTCGCCGACCGGCAAAACACGAAGACCGAGTCTCCCGGCATCAATGACGCTGTCGCCTACGGCAGTCTGCGCCAGATCGTTGATGAATGGGCGACACTCTTTATTAAAGTGTTGAACTCGCAGAAAGGCGAAGTAATCAAAAGACCCGGCGCTATTAAAATCATCAATCTTTAATCCGGCTTATTCCGCGGCTTTATCGAGAATATAGCTGTCAATAATCTCAAAAAGCTCACTTATTTCCGGGTTTTCCGGCAGATGCTTCAGCAGTTCACGGTGATAACCGCGCTCCTGGTAAATCTGGAACGAGCGAGGAAAATTCAGGTCATAAACCCAGCCCAGTTGCGCTATTTTGAAATCCGTTACCGTCCGCAAATCGCGCATTGCCACGGCTTCGCGGCTTCTCACGCTCCGGATGATCGGCTCGGAGACGACGGCGCTATCCTCCAGATCAAGCGTAACCGTATCGTTCGTTTCCGGATGCCGGTAATAATCGAGCACAATATTCATGATGTCCAGCTTATCGGCATCCCGCACAACTTTGGACATCAGGAGTTCACGCCCGGAAACCTCCTCCGGAATCTTTCTGCGGTTATGGCAGGAAATGGCCGTCAGGATATGTCCGGCATCCGCGGCGTCAAGTCCGTCCAGAAAGTTCAGCTCTTTCAATACCGCAACACCAAGCTGCCCGTGGTCTTCGGATTTCAGATCAACAAATGTGCGGTGCCTGGTGTACTGTTCAAACCGCCCGATGTCGTGAAACAGCCCGGCCACTTCAGTGATAAAACGGTCATGAGCGGAAATGTTCAATGATTTCACGATTTCCGTGCATTCCCGGCTGACCCGCAGACTGTGTTCCCTTTTCAAAATAATATTGCGGTTAAACAGCGGGTCCGCTGTAAGAAAACGGTTGGCGTATTCGATAAAACCGTTCTCCAGTTCAGCCAGTTTGTCAGTATAAGCTTTCAATTTAATTCTCAATGTCCTTTATGATTGATTACAAACGTGTCAATAATCACTTCAATTCCGCATATCCTCCGGCGGAATGCTTTATTATCTATAATTTTACTGTTTCACAATAAGTACAGAACCGCTTTTATCCGGCATCGGTAATGGCAACTCATTTTTGTCCGAGAAAAAATCATCTACCGCCTTTCTTGCGCCGGGCCATGCATTATAGTCGTGTACAACGATCAGGCCTCTTGTATTCATCCGCGGGTAGAAGAATTTTAATCCTTCCAGGGTCGGTTCATATAAGTCCGCATCCAGATGGACAAACGCAAACTTTAATTGGTGAAGGTCTTCGGGAATGCTTTCCGGGAAATAGCCTTTGTAATATAAAACATATGGGGTATGCACTTCACTGAAGCACCCCCTGCCTGTTGTGTTTGACTATTTTCGAATAGGGTACCGCTTCCGTAACCACGGCGTACTGCGATAATCGATAAAACAACTTTCCTCTGGATGTTGATTTCCGTCTATTGA
>CAIJKT010000035.1 GCA_903821255.1 uncultured Lentisphaeria bacterium
CCCTGAAATAGAATGTTTTCATTATCTTTCGCTTGATGCGGAAGGTGATTTTTGTGATCCGGAAAAATGTGACCGCTGCAGCGGCATGAGCAAATTTGATCAACGCGACAGATTTTCGTTATTTCTTGCGGAGGTTATGGAAAAGGCCCGTCCCGGCATTCAGATTTTTAATTCCGGGTTTGATTGGGACAGAAATGGATATGGAATAGGACAGTTGTTGTCGCGCCAGCTTTTATTTCCGCCCAATGTGGGACTGTGCATGGCCGCTTCCACAGATCCGGCGACTTATGAACGGCAATCACATGATTTTCTTAGAAAAGCACGCCGGATAACCTGGAAAGCGTCACAAGCGCTCATTGGCAGAGATGCGTTTCATCGTTTTGAAAACTGTAGACTTCAATACGATTACATGATTGGCGGGTATCCGTTGGGAGTGGTTGCAAAAATAAAACGCTGGAATGATTTAAAAGCTGATGGGTTTTATGATATAAGAGGCAGATTTTATCCGGATGATTTTTATTTAAACTCTTTGATCTGCAGGGAAGCAATACTCAATCCTTCCATGGATGTGGAAAATGTTGTCGGCGGAATCGCTGAACGTTTTTGGGGCCGTGAGGCGAAAGACGATATTATGCAAGGCTGGCGTATTCTTGATCAGGCTGACAACATTATGTCCAACGGTTATGCTTTCCCTTCGGCATCTTCTCCTTCTCAATATTTTCCATGGTTTCCAAAATCATCGCTTCCGCTTCCTTGCGATACCATGTTTGTAACATTATCGGACATAATTTTTAATGGACTGCCGCCTTGTCCGGCATTGGGTTATACATACCACGCCGGAGATTATATTAATTGTCTCCATACCACCGGTGTTTCAATGTTTGAAGCATCCCAATTGTATATGGAAGCTTCTTTGAATATTGAGAACGCCGTTAAAAAAGTAACAGATCAAGCGGTTCCTCCAGAATGCAGCGTATTTATGAATTATAACTACAAATGGGAGCCTGAAAAATATCTGGTTTCGCACGGGATATATATTAAATTTATGTCTCATACCTCGGCGGTAATGGGCGCTTATTTTATTCTCCGAAGTACATATTTTCATTTAAACAAAGATGAAGCGGCATACAAACAGGAAGCAAAAGACTATTTACTCAAATATGCCGACAGCATTGAACGGTTTGCTGAATTTCTGGAAATGATGAGAGCCCGGGGGATAACTAATCCGCCAAACCTTGAGACCGCTTGTCAAAAAGAAAATTTATTGTTACAAGCAAAAACGGTCAGGGAATATCTGGAATAAATGAGATAGCTTTGCTATCGAGAGTCTGAAGAAAATGATTGACAAAGTTTGCGTGAGGATGGAATACGCGGCGAAACATGGATTTGTTGACGATCCCACTCTTTTCGCCTACAATCGTTTGTCGAGGTAAGAAGATGTCAGAATCAGCAGAGCGGGGAACGATCGGATTAGCGAGACGGAGCCTCCACATCGAATACCGTGAAGACGGCAAGCCGTTCCACGGCGGAAATGCTTGACAAGCAATATATCTGCGTGGATGTTCCAGTTTTTAAAGTTTATGCGCTGATAGTTTTTGAAAACTAATTAATTCGAAAAGGGAATACATAGATTGACATGAGTGTCGCCAAATAAATATAAGAGGGATGTCTAAAATGTCTATTGAACAATTTGCCCCGTCCAGAATAACGAATTCGATCGTATTTTCGTACCACCCGGCCTATCATTTCCGTAACTTCGGTGCGGATTACGGCGAAAGATACCATATGGATCCTTTATATCGGATAGAACAGGATCGGAAAGTGTCAATCGGGTACTATCAGCGATTTGGTGAATTTGGCATGGGGGATCAAGACCCTAAACCATGTTTAGGCGTCAGTATTCAACAGCTGGATTTTATGAACGCCGCATTGGGTGGAAAAATGGAATATCGTATGGATGAAAGTGTGTGGACCCCTGATAAGCCCCTTGCGAATATCCAAAACATGTCGGATTTGAAGAAGCTAAACGATATCGACTGGGATAGTCATCACCTGTTTCTCGACCGGTTTCGCCAGATCGATGAGATGAAACGTGTTTATCCTGATCTTCCGATCAGTCATGTGCAGGGAGTTTGGGCCGACGGCGACGGGGGGCAAAAAACGTTTTTCA
>CAIJKT010000036.1 GCA_903821255.1 uncultured Lentisphaeria bacterium
CCGGGCCGGTACATGCCGCCGCGAGAACGATCGTGTCGCCGAGTCTGACCAGACAGGCGCCGTTAGCCAGATTGGCCATTTTGCCGGTTGAGATTTCCATGGTGCGGTTTTCACCGATACTGAAGCTTACTTTTTCTTCTGCCATTGTTGCAGTTTCCTCTTTTTGTCCCTGATAAACAGTATTATAAATATGTTTTACCATTTACATGGACGGTTTTTGCCGCTGCCGGGGATTTTTCTCCACAATTGTGCAGCAGGCCGATTGTTTACTTGTAGTTTTGCGGTAGAGAAATGGAGAAGTCAAAACTTTTTTGCGGAATCGCGGTATCAAAACCCGGATTGGTCAACCCGGAATCTGATAGCGGCCGAATTCCACATCAATATTATTCAACTTTTTCCAGTCTCTACTGAAAACCGTTGATAATTAATATAGCAGTATATGAAATAAAAGCAAACAGGCTGCCGTTTTGAATGGCAGCCTGTGATAAGTTCAATAACTTCAGCAGTTATTTTCTGCGGATATCGAGGTCGGCGGTCAATTTGACATAGCCTTCGAAGTTCTCTTTGCTGAGGTAGTCCAGCAGACTGCGTCTGCGGCTGACCATTGCCATCAGTCCCCTGCGGGTGCTGTGATCTTTCTTATTGGCTCTCAGATGCTCGGTCAGGTGTTTGATCCGCTGGGTGAGCAGCGCGACTTGCACTTCCGGGGACCCGGTGTCGCCTTCTTTTCTGGCGTACTTCTTGATAACTGTTGCCTTTTTCATAATATTCCCTTTTGTTTTTCGTGTCCCGCAGCTCCAACTGTCAGGCTTAACAGCAGAACCACATGAACCGTTTTTTATAACAGAACTATAAAAATACTGCAATTATTCTTTTTTTCAAATCATTTGTTCATCAAAAAAACGAAAAAATCAGCAAAATCCGTCCCCTGCTCGGAAATGAAAGCCCCCTGCGGCAATAATTGCAGCGTTCACATGTTATGATATGGGACTGCTCCTCAATAATTGTCGATAACTGCAGGGTTTTTCATTAAAGGATCTGAATGGAATTTTCAAAGTTTCCAGATCCCGCCCAATTTTGTCGAAGCCTGCATTTATGCCTAAACACTGGAGAATTGGAATATGCTGCTCCTGCCCGTTTACCATGCGGATTAAATCAATTTCAGAATATCTGGCACTAAGGCTGGTAACGACCTTGTGGGCAATAAAATAATCCTGATCATTGAGTGAAAGTTCCAGATTCGCTCTTGGCAGGCTAATGAGTTTGTCCTTCAGGCTGACCTCCAGGAATGGCCGCATATCACTTTTTTCATCAGCTCGTATGTACAGGCTGACAGCCAGCATTAGTAATGAAAGACCGATAATGATAACATCTGCGATGATGAGGGCTGTCACACTGATTCCATGTATTTTATAATTGACAAGCCAATAGAAAACGGCGAATAGCGGTAAGCAGATGACGGGGCCTAGAAAAGCGGAATCAGGCGATGGCACGATGGCGTAGTAATTGGCTTGTTTTACAATCTTCCATGTCCGGATGCTGTGATATAAATCGTGATATTGCTTCATTGACTGACCTCATATTCCATATTTTGCTGGTGTCCGTCCGCCGATTCAGGCAAAACATCTGCTGGCCGGGATGAGAATATGGAGAATAAAACGCCAATATCATTGATTTGAATTACGATAGTATTCAACTGTACAATCTCCTCTTCTTCTTGTTTGACAGAATATTTGCACAAAGATGGTAGTCAGGCACTAAGTCATTATAACGTCTTGATATAAAACAGGAATTGCCTCTGAACCATCTCGTCCTTTACGCTGGTTATAAGTTAGATACATATCTACTGAATTTCAAGAGTCGGGATGGAAATATTTTTGCCGCCGGTTCAATTTAATTTAGCCGCATAGCGAATAATGCTGTCACTCATCCGCTTCAAACTCCGTTCCGGTTTGCAAAAAAATATGCCTTTAATGTGTATTTAACGGCTTAATCGAGAATACTTTATAACAATATTCATTGACAAATCTACTATATATGTAAGAACAATTGGACACAGAAAAGAAACTAAAAATATGAATCAGGTAAATGGCTTTCATGGTAAAATAGGATTTCTCTGTGCCAGTGTCTGTGGTTAATAATGGTTCTGCGTGATGGGGGTCCAAAATGTACAGAAAGAGAATGGAAAGTGGAAGGCAAAATGGCGATAGACTCAAATATGCCTGTAAGCGTCCAGCCAGCCACATCTTGAAAGTACCGGATGTTATTTTACTTCCGGTTTCCAAAAATGCGGCAGGAGAGTGTCGATTGCAGAGGCGGGAGTGGTACTGATCCGGACAAGTACATCTTCCATCCATGTGCAGAA
>CAIJKT010000037.1 GCA_903821255.1 uncultured Lentisphaeria bacterium
CGATCTGCCGGTAAATTATCCGGCTTCACGGGTAGAGTGATTCTGCTCGACAAGCTGGATTTATCCGCACTGACACCGCTGTCCACCCCGCCGGTCATCTCCCCGTCCTCGCTGGCATACATCATGTACACATCAGGTTCCACCGGCACCCCGAAGGGCGTGGAAATAGAGCACGCCAGTCTGTTGAACCTGGTATATTGGTATCATAAGACTTTTGTGGAGAATGGCCCATACCGTGCCAGTCAGAGCGCGGGGCCGGGTTTTGACTCCGCAGTATGTGAAATATGGGCGCATCTAACCAACGGCGCGACTATTTATATAATCCCGGAAATGCTGCGGCTGCAACCGCAAAAGCTGGTCGACTGGCTGACCGCGAATAAAATCAATGAATGTTTCCTTTCCACTCCGGTCGCCGAACTGCTGCTCAGCGCCAACTGGAAAAACAATACTTCTCTGAAATACTTGCAGTGCGGCGGCGAAAAGTTAAACAAGAAACCAGACAGTACATTTCCTGCCATTTTTTCAAACCGTTACGGCCCTACAGAATGTACGGTAGACTCCACCTGGACAATGTTTAAAGCCGGCGACGATGACGGCAGACCGCCGCATATTGGAATTCCAATCAGTAATTTCAGAATCTACATTCTTGACGAAGAGCTTAATCCGGTGCCGCGCGGAACTCAGGGCGAGATTTGCATTGGCGGCGCCGGCCTGGCAAGAGGTTATCGCCATCTGCCCGAGCTCACCAGTAAAGCGTTTGTTCCAGATCCCTTCCGCCCGGGAGAACGGATATACCGCAGCGGAGATCTGGGGAGTATCAATGCTGACGGGAATATTGAATATTACGGCAGAAAAGATTTACAAGTGAAAATACGCGGATTCAGAATAGAACCTGGTGAAATTGAGGCAGTTTTATCACAGCACGAAAACGTATCCAAGTGCGTCGTTATTGTAAGAGAAAAAGAAAATGAAATTAAATATCTGGCAGCCTATTTTATCCTGAAAAAACCGCAGGACCCCAAACAACTTACAGAGGAACTTCGCGATTTATCGGGCAAATCACTGCCGGAATACATGATTCCAGCCACCTATACGGTACTTCAGGAACTCCCGCTCACGCTTAACGGGAAAGTTGATCGTAAAGCGTTACCGGAACCAGAATTTACCCACAAGGAAATTGCAGATTCCGCGACTGAGGCCGATGACCCGCTGCTCAGGACGCTTGCCTCGATCTGGCGCCGGATATTGAATCTGGACTATATCAACCCTGACGATAATTTTTTTATGCTTGGCGGTCATTCTCTGCTGGCAACCGCTTTAAGCCTGGAAATCGAAAAGCAACTGCTGGTACAGTTGCCGATCACGCTGGTATTCTCCAATCCCACCTTGAAGCAGTTGACTCAGGCAGTAAAACACGGTTCCGGCTCCGGCCGCACCTCCGTAAGATTTGAAAAAGTCGAAGTTGCTGAAAATAATCTTTATCCCGCCTCAATCGCACAAACGACAATGTGGTTCACGGAGAAATCATCGCATGACAACAATACCTACAACATTCCTTGCGAAATATATCTACAAGGCGACATCAAGCACGATATTCTGGAAAAATCTTTCAATTTAATTATTGAACAGAATGAATCTCTCAGGACAAGTCTTGAATTTGTCAATGAACAATTATATTTAAGAATCAACCAGCTACAGAAAACGGAAATATCTTTTAAAGATCTTTCCGTACTGCCGGAAGACGAAAAACAGCAGCAGTATTGTGCAGAGATCAGCAAACAACGGTTCCAGGTTTTTGACCTTACTCGCGCTCCGCTATTTAATTGCATCCTGCTGAAGTTAAAAGACAACGATTTCCGGTTTATATTTACGGTGCACCACCTGATTTTTGACGGCTGGAGTAACTTCTTATTCTTTAAACAACTTGCTGATTACTATCATCAATTTTCTCTTGGCAAAGAACCGGCAGTATCCGCTCCCCGGTGGCGATACGTGGACTTCTGTCACTGGCAAACTAATTACCTAAAGACTTATGCACCGCACGCTCAATTAAAATACTGGCAGAAAAAACTTGAAAACCATGCGTGCGTTCCGTTGCTGCCAATCCAGAAAAAAGATCAGAGCAAAGGCAAATCCAAGCGCTACCAAGTTAAAATAAATCAGGATATCACTTGCGGACTGAAAAAACTGGCTGCAGAAAACAATGCCAGTTTATTTATGGTATTAACCGCTTTGCTGCAGCTCCAGATACATAAATATACCGGAGCGACAGATATCATCACCGGTACCACAATCGCAAACCGGCATCTGCCTGAAACCGAAGAGATCATGGGCTTGTTTATAAACACGCTGGCTTTAAGGAACGAAATCAGCGGCAATCTGCCGTTTACCGAATTCCTCGCGCAAGTCAGGAATACCCTGCTGGAAGCTTATGAAAATCAGGATATTCCATATGATATGGTATTTAAAAATTGCAGCGGCAGAGCAAACGGGAGAAAAGCGTTATTCAAGATATTGGTAGCGTCTCAACTTGGAGACCTGAACACTTGAGTTCATTTTAACTGGCATCGTGCCGTCATTCCAGACTTGGGGCTCTGCCCCAAACCCCGAGATTTTTTAAGGCATTTAA
>CAIJKT010000038.1 GCA_903821255.1 uncultured Lentisphaeria bacterium
GGCTGCCATAAACCGGATTCGAAAATACTGGTGGGAAATGATCAAAACCGGTCCTCCGACACTATGGGAAGCGGCGATTCATCAGCAGGGGACGGCGTCTTTCGGTAATATCGGCAGCCTGTGTCATGGTTTCGGCTCCACCCCGATTAATTATTTCCAGACAGACATCCTCGGGGTCGTGCCTCTCGAACCGGGGTTTGGAAAGTTTGCCGTCAATCCGGTTCCCCATGACCTGGATTTCGCCGAAGGGCGTATTCCAACCCCGGCCGGTTCAATCCACGTTCGCTGGAGGAGAAACGGAACCGAACTAAATATCGAACTGACTGTGCCTTGTGGACTCACTGCTCAAACCCCGGCCGGAGAGTTCTCTGCCGGAAAATATAATTTTGAACTCTGAACGGAGGATATAAACATGCGTAAATATGCAGCAATACTGGGCAATCTCGGCAATACCTGTGACCGCTTCTGCGGCAGCTACAAAGACAATCCATCGACCATTGAAATGCTCAAACGGGCAGGCAGAATCGATGGTATTACCGGAATCGAACTGGTCGGAACCTGGGATATTCGCCCGGACAATGCAGGCGGGATGAAAAAGGCGCTCGACGACATGGGTTTGGAGTGCGTCTCGATCATCCCCGATCTTTTCGCCGATAAAATATGGCGGTCCGGAAGCATTTCAGCCAAAGATGCAGCAGTGCGGCAAAAGGCGATGGACTACCTGAGAACCATGTGCGACATTGCCAGAGAAATGCAATGCAATATCATCAACCTATGGCCCGGGCAGGACGGTTATGACTATCTGTTTCAGGGCAATTATCCGGACGAACGCGGATGGCTGATCGAAAATATCGCCATACTGGCGCAGGAGTTTTCGGAACTGAAGTTCGCGCTGGAATACAAGGCCAAAGAGCCGCGCACCCATTCGTATCTGGCGCGGATGTCCGATACTTTACTGGTCTGTCTTCAGACCGGCTGCGACAATGTCGGAGTGACCATTGATACCGGTCATGCATTCCTCGGAGGAGAAAATGCGGCCGAATCAGTGGTTATGGCAAAACAAGCCGGCAACCGCCTCTTTCATATGCACTTCAACGACAACTACAAGCAATGGGATGACGATATGATAGTCGGTTCAATCCACACCATTGACTATCTGGAACTGCTCTACTGGCTGGACGAATGCAGGTACGATGGCTGGTTCTCAATGGACCAGTATCCTTACCGCGAAGACGCCGCCGGTGCGATCTCGGAATCAATCAACTGGCTGAAGACGTTCGATGTCATGGTCACAGCCAGCCGCCCTGCTTTCAAGCAGGCGATAGCCGCAGGCAGCGCGGTAGAAACTTCACGTTTACTCCGTTCCATTATCGGCGGAAAGTGAAATTGGCGCTGCTCCGGTGACCGCCCATACATTTTTCAGCTCAGGGGAATTTAGATTGAATAGTTGTAATGCAGCTTGCTGTTTGGTGACGGTCAGACGTTATTGATACGGGTAATCATGGGCTGACTGCGAGAGAATTAACTCACATAAATGTTTGTCCACAGTTTGAATATGTTTAATATGCCGTTTCAACTATTTTCAAAACACGTTGAATCTTGTCCATATTACTTAAGGATGCGATATTTCTTTAATACATATCTGCAATTCAGCATTTTTTCCTTCAGATCATTCTCTGTGTAAAAATAGTGGTTGCTGGCTTCGAACCCGATTCTTGAATCGCGGCGCATCACCTGATACAGTTGAACGGCAAGCGTCTCCTCTTCGCTGACGATTTCACGATAATCTTTACCGGAATCACGGCGGCGCACAAAACATATTTGCAGATATGTGCTGCGGAAATGACAGTAAATTGTCTCCGCGACATTCATTAAATCCTGCCAGTCTTCATGTTCGTTTGCAGTTGTCAAATGTTCCGCCCGATGCAAAATTTCAACTCCGGATTTACACTCTTCGCTAATCTGACGGAATGCTTCTTCGAAAACATCTTCCGGATAGTGATCGCCGCTCCAGCCGAAGAGATCATCGAACGGGAATCCGATCATTGTCGCCCTTCTGCCGGTCGGCTCCGGCCATAGCAGACTCATCGGGCCGTAATTCTGCGGCGCGGTGTATAACTGACTGGTGCCGTTAAGCGGGAACTTTTCAAATGCATGGTCGAAGATCTCCCAGGCTTTTAAAACCTCAGGCGCCGCTTCTGCTCCGAACTTGCGCAATGCCAATTCCTCCTTGGAACTGTTGAGCAATTCCAGATTGCCGCCGGGATAGCCGCCAAGGGTCCAACTCAACATTAAGTCGGTTACTCCCGCTTCTCTTAGACTTCTCAAATGCCGTTCGATCAGTCCCGGCACCGGTATATAAGGCACCGCGGAAATTTCCCAGGTGTTATTAAGCTGAACTTTTGCAGTTATCCGCAAACCGCGATCACGCGCCAGCCGCCATATCCGCAATGCAGTCGAACCGGGCCCGACTTTCGAGATTGAATAATCATGAACTATGCCTTTAACCCCCAGACAGTCGGTTTCCATCAGAGTTTCACTTACCGACATCAATGTGACAGCATCCGGCAGCTTCGCCAGAACATCCGCGTCCCATTCCGGCGACCACGCCCAATTCCAGCTTATGACCCTGGCTTGCGGGTTTCCGCGTGCCGCTCCGGCGGCGATGGCGCAGTTTACTTCCGCCACCAGGCCGGCAACCGGACGAGCGGCGCAGCGCGGACAGGTTACTTTATGAAAACGTGATTTGCAGTGGGTCTGGTTTTCAGACATGGTAATGGTGAGGATTCCGCCAAGTTCCGGAACTTCACGGCACAGACATTCGACTCCTTTTTCCAATGCCTGCAGCAATGTCCCGCTGCTTGTGCACATCGCAAAAGCATTTGAATTGTCCGCCGCCACCCCTTGCCATTCCGGATGGCTCACAAATAAATCTTCCGGCATGCAGCGCGGTTCGTTCATGTACAGGAACAGTCTCAGCCCGTGGCGGTTGATCTTTTTCGCCAGTTTTCGCAGATTATCAAGCCTGATACGCCAGTTTTCTGAACATTTTTCATTTTCTCCCAGCCAGGGGACCAGCGTATAAAGTGTTCCCGGCAGCCAGACCGCGTTCACGCCAATCGCCGCATAATCGGCAAGTAACGCATCCGGATACGGATCAAGCGTTTCATCAAGCAAGGGATCGCCGAATACCGCCGAGTAGGAATAAATTAATTTCAGATCAAAATCATTGCGCGGCGGAACAACTTTATGGCGTCCGTAACGCTGTAAAAAGCTGAACGGCCGGTCGGTCTTTTCCGGCAGAGATGAAAATTTCTCATCAATCAGTTTTTTTATTTCCGCCGTCTTCCCGCACTCTTCCGAACTCAATGGCGCATAATAAACCGCTTCACAACGGGGTTTAAGCCGCCCCATCTTTACCCACATGAAATCATCTTCTTTCAATACAAACGCCAGCTTTTCCGGAGGCCAGTCCAGAAGTTCCAGAAGCTGTTCGTATGGCAGCAGTTCCCAATTGCGGCGAATAATTGTCAGAAAGCCGCGTTCACTCCATAATTGCAGCTCGGCGTCATCGCGCACCAGACCCAGTTCCGCGGCCGCCTTCTCAATGTTTTCCATTGAGGCACGAAGCACGGCGGCAATACGTTCCGGCGCAATCAGATTCCAGTTGCGCCACAGCACCGCCTGCCAGCGGGTCGGAAAATGTTCAAACCGCAATGCCTCCGGCGCTGTGCCGGACGGTAAATCACTGACATTCATTTATATCTCCAGTTTCATTATGGGGTAAAACGCAGCGTGAAGTAGTAACACCCTTCCGGAACAGTGACGCTCAGCGTCTTGGCCGGAATCATGGATACTGTCTGATCTGAACACAGCGGAGTCGCAAAGTCGATCCTGCTGAAATCGCGCATAAGCTTGAAGTTCAGAACGGCAGCAGAATTTTTCGGAATGATCTCCGTGGTAATATTGTTATTGTTGATGTGGGCCCTTTTTGACTCAAGCTCCTTATCAAGTTTCAGCTCATATTCCGCCGCGATAACATGCACTATTATTCGCTTTTTATCGTCGCGGAATTTCCGCATATACCATCCGCGTCCGTCGATAACTGTTATATCGTGTTCAGAGAGAGTCCCGGCTATAATTTCAAAAAGCGCATCGCCGGCCATATCCTGCATGCGGACCGGATTCCAGTAGAAGTTATCGGCAGGCTTATGCCATTTTGCCTCATTGACGCATCTTGCCGGTTCGCGTTTCTCCCAGGTATCATGCGGAAACTTTGGTTCGCGCACGATCTCAGGCAATTCAATGTGAAGTCCGAACGCATCGGTGAACTGTTTTTCGACGCGCTCCGCATTTTCATCAAACACCCCGAAAGGCCCGTTGGCAATGATTGTTTTTCCGGAATCAAGCCAGTGTTCCAGCGCGGTTTTATCCGCTTCCGAAAAACATGCGGCGGAAGGTATGACCAGAATATTGCAGGCGCTTTCAGGAGCAGGTATTTCAAGTACAGTGACGGCATCATACCCTGCTTCGAATATTTTCCTGCAGGCGGCTATGTAGTCATGCGCGTAGTCGGCCATATATCCGCCGTAATTATCGCGCGTCTTTCTGGAAAAAAGGATTGCGATTTGCGCCTGGCTTTCTCCGTTGAACCATTCAGGATGAGCCTTCTCAAAACCGAACGGAATACCGACCAGCTCGGAATCGTCGGGCAGCGTTTCCAAATCCCGGTCTTTCATATCCAGACGTCCCTTGAGCGTTGAAAACCACATGTCCGCGCCAAGCCATTTGTTGAATGCCCAGACCATTCCGGCCTGGGCCGCCGTAAAGCCGTAGCCAAGCCCGATGCATGGGACTTGATGTTGGCGCGCCACTGCCAGATGATGCATCTGCGAGGCCAGGCTGTGCGTGAATCTGCCGTCAAGCCCCGGCGTGTTTCCGCACATCTCAAGCATCACCGCATTGCATCCGGCAATAAAGTTTTCGTATGAACACGAGTTCTCATTCGCTGCCGAATCACAGCTTCCGGAACAGCAGGTCATCAACGGAAAACCTTCAGGCAGCACATGCTTCACGCCGGCAAGAAATTCCCCGACGCTGCGGTGGCGCATCCGGATCCAGTCTTTGAATGCCTGATTCCGCCAGTTGCCCCAGAACGAAAGATCATTGCCGGGCGGCAGAATATGATGATATTCCCGCTCGAATTTTTCCCGGCAGTGCCGGCATCCGCACGCATAGAAACGCGGATAAAACATGCCGTCGTCGGCTTGCAGTCCGTCAATATTGGTTTCGGCAACCAGGTTCTTGACATAGGAATAATAGGATTCGGAAAAATCAGGGTTGTTGATGCAGAATATCTCCGCGGTATATCCCGGATACGCCGGTTTGCCGGTAATGACGTCAAGCATCCGCCAGTCGTTCAGCAGTTTGCCGTTATAACTCAGCATCGCGGCAACTTCGCGGGTCGGGGCAAAAGATACGTGATGACGGTTTTTCATCCGCATCTCCGCCATTTCCCTGCGGTCATTATAGCGATGCGTCAGAACCGATGAATGATGATCGATCAGCTTAATATTGCGCTGATGCAGTTCGTCTGCGATAAATGCAAACATATCATGCAGATTCATCCACAGCGGCATGAAGTCCCAGCGGAAATGCGCCCCGAATATCACGGCATGAGAAACGCTGTTTTCCGCCAGTTTATCTGCGCGGTATCGTATCTTGTCTTCAAGCTGCGGCAGGGGCCATTCAAGGTCCTCCCAGCGGATCCACCAGCTTACCATCCGGTAATTTGACATAGAATTCCTTTTTTGAGCAGACTCTAATTACAAAAAATTTCAGAATCAGGAATTTGAGAACCGCTCACTACATAATTTTTATCAGCAATAAACCAAATAAGTGACCTGCGCAAAGTCGGGCGGTCAGCATTGGAAACATGCCCGTCCATGAATACGGAATTCACTGTATCTTTCTTATGCACCCCCATTGGAACGCCCCCGTTTCCCCCGGCGGGATTGGAGGAAGTATTGACAAAATAATACCATTGACACATTTGCAAGGTTGTTGGATAATAGGCAACACAATCGGCATACATCACAGCTTGCGCTGGCGGTCTGTAGTATTTTATATTGTACGAAACGCCATCAAAGCCTGCCCTGGTTGATACCATTACCTTCGGACGCAAAATCTGATAATCAAAAACGGCGACACCGCTAACGAGATTAGTCCTGTTTCTTCTATATTGGCCATAGGTCAAATATGCGCTACTATCATATTTAAACGGAGAAATCGACGGACATGTCAGCACATTGCTCTTTGTGACATATTTCAGGAACAGCAACTTTTCACTCCATGTCCTCGGAGTTGAGGCTGCGTTGTCATAATACTCCGGCATATTGCCGGCATAGTCTTGCGCATAAGTGATATTGAATAGCCCGATCTGTTTTAGATTGCTTAAGCAACTGCTGGATTTGGCCTTATCTCTGGCTTTATTCAGCGCCGGCAGCAGCATTGATGCCAAAATTGCGATGATCGCGATCACCACAAGGAGTTCCACGAGCGTAAAATTTCTAGTTTTCATTTTACTGTTCCTTAGTTATTTTTAAGTGTAAAATCAATATCTTTAAACAAGAGCTTATTAGATGGAGCGGCTGTAATGGTAATTTTAACAAATGCACTTCCCTGTCTTAAATATTCTATATTGTAAGGTGGCGTAATTTTCTTTGAACTCTGTTTTATAGTTCCTTCCAATTTTATCCATTCGGAGTTTGGCGCCAGTTTTGATATAACGGGATACACAAAAGTATTACCGTTATAATGTTGACGGATGGCCGTGCCTGCCAGATAATCGCGGCCGCAGGCTTCTTTCAATTTGATTTCCCAGATATTACCTTGCCGGCTGATTGATTCGATATTCGATATGGTGTAATTATAATTAGGCAGATCTTTAAATTCAGGATCAGTTTCAAAGGCAACATTGGAAATTCCATCTGTTTTCCACGCTGAAGCATCTTTTACCTTTATGATTTTATCTTCAGGGGTACAGTCTTCCGCCAGGACAGTATCTGTTCCTTTTATTGCACTGACGGATATCACACTTATCTCTTTCTTATTTGCATCAAATGATGCGATTCCAAAGAAAAGCGTAACAGACACCCCCTGCGGATTTTTAAATGAGCCACTGATTTGGTAATTTTTTAACTGTTCTACCGGAATTAATTCGCTGGTTAGAACTGTAGCTCCCTGCATTTCAAAATATTCTCCGGAATTTTTAGCATTGACAAATTTGGAAACAGGTTCCGCATTGACATTCAACGCGACAGCAGACAACAACATTATTAACTTAAAATGCATGATCTTGCCTCATTGTTTCGGATTTATTTGGTAAATTCTCGTGGCTTGTGCCGGGACGTTTTTATCGGTGAAACTTTTGACGTTTTCGCCCATGATCTGTCCGGTAAAAACCTCAGTTACTGTTGACGGAACCTGAAGTTGAATAGTTTTGTCCCCGGCTGAACTGGCATGAAGCATCAGGTAACTTTTATTGGCTGTAAGTATGTCATAGTCTTTATTGAAACGGTGAACACCGGCGAATTCGCAAAGCCCCCCCAGCAGTTCTTTATTCAGCGGCATCAGCGTATAAACTGAAGTCCAGTCTTTAAACTTCTTGACCGCCAGCGCAACTTTACCGCCGGCCTTGCCGAGCACCTGCGCATCCGGATCATCGCTCCAGATAACCGGGCCTACATTATAAGTTTCCATATTAGCTGCATAACGGGTCAGCGGATGCTGCTTGTCGGTGATTTCCAGCTTCAGCGGATTCTCTTTCATTTCATGGTGCAGTGTAAATCCGGTAAGTTCCCGCATGGTCTTTTCATCGAATCCATTCCCGGTAATAAACCCTGGCGCATAGCACCATACCGCAACCGAGTTGTTTTTGCGGACTTTATCCGCTATCTCATTCCTGATTTTAGCGTCAGTATAATAGGTGTTCATGAAAATATAGAGCTTATAGTCGCGCATCCTGGGATTGGTAATATCTTCAAGCAGGTATGTGTCTATCGGCGCTCCCATTTTTAGCGCGTTCAGATAAAGCTGCCAGATGTGATTATCAAGAAAACTATTATTTCTAAAGGCAGAATAAAGGGTGCTTCTTTCATCAAAAATAAGCGCGACTTCGGCGATGGATGAGCGATCCCGCTTTAGAGTTTTCTGTGAGACTTCTGCTATTTTCTTGATTTCACGCATTATCCCTTCCTGATGATAAGCATAATTACTCGGCATTGCCAGCCACCAGATACCCATGCCGTGCGTGAGCGCTTGACCGAATCCTCTGCGTATAACTGTACAGGTTTCTTCCAGATTATTAGTCCGTCCATATTCATTTTTAGGATATAAGTGCGTGCGTAAATCGTTCTCCTGCCATATTAGCTTGTTATGCAGCAATGCACTGCCATTAAACGGGTTATAATTAGCTCCTGGTTCGCCTGGCAGGCGCTTTCTGTAATCTATCGGCGTGGCAATGTTATCAACTGTGGGCAAACGCAATACTTTTCCAAGCATATTCACGCCGCTGACAAATTGAGTCTGGTTTCTGCTGTCGGCAAAATATAACGCGTATCCGTAATAAATGGTTACGGTCTTTTTATTGTTGCAGCCTTCTTTCATCGCTTTTGTATTTTTTAAAATCTCCTCATAGGTTCTGTCGCCCATATATTCACGGAAATCGATTACAGGATGTGCCTTGAGCTGGTCGCGGAAATTAAAACATTCAGCGGCGTAACGGAATTCAGGAGACGGAACTACTGCTGTATCCAGTGCTACAGACGGTTGATTCCAGGCTTTCTGCAAGGCATCATCACTGCCGTATTTTTTACGCAGCCATTCCCGGAAACTGTCGCGTGTCGCTTCTGAATAACCGGATGTCGCACCCATGAAACAGCCAGGCCAATACCATTCGCCGCCTCCGCCGCAGAAGAGCTTATAGTCATATATTCGATCCGCATAATCCTGCGCCTCGATATACCGTACCAGATCGCCAAGCAATTCAGAAGAGCACTCAACCCAGACATCAGAGCCGAAAGGAGCCTGATAAAGTATTCTCAATTTGCTATTGGATGTATTGCCTGCGTAGCATCGTTCCAGTTCACGATTATGCTTGCGCTGGAACCATGCGATGCCTTCCGGGAAAAAAGCAACTTGAAGTTTTCCGGCAGGGTTGGCGGCAAGGGCTTCGCGGATCGCTTTGTCAAAAGAACTGAAATCATAATCCTTGCGACCTTTCCATACCAGTACCATGTCCCGCCATGTATGAACCCCAGCACCAAAAAGTGGAATATCGGCTGCCGCAAAATCTCTAATTCCAAAATTGGCAGGATTGCGCGGAGCATGTACCGATTGCGCCTCAGTGGAAGACGCATACATCATCGGGAAAAATTCTTTATTGTTGATAAATAATCCCATACAACCATTTACCGTCTGCACTTTTGAAGTCGTATTCCCTTTGCCGGCCGGTGGCGGCGTCGGCAGGTTCTTCTCATACTCTGCGGTCAAGGGCAGTTTGTTTTGAAAATCAGGATCATATCCCTCAATCGATTTTCGAATATAAGTATCACATTTGGGATAAAAGCTGCCGGGATCAGCCATGACTATTTTTGAATATTTCGAACGTTCCTCCTGATAAAGTTTTTCAATTTCCGCAGCATCAAGGGATCCATTGTACAAGCGCCAGTCATTCACGAGCATATTGGCCGTCTGATAATTCAGCGTCGAGTTCGGTATCCGCTCCGCACCAAGATACAATGGAAAATCACAGGCTTCCAGACTTTCCGGCATGGCTGATTTCCTGCTTAAAACAAGCTTACCGTCAAGATAAAGAGAGATAGAACCGCAGTCAAACACTACAGTCAGCATTTTCCAGATTCCGGGAGTAATTTCCGGTTTAGCATTGTTGATCATGCATTTGGGGTCACGATATTCAAGAATGCCGCTTCCCGCTGTACCGGATAATTCTATTCCCTTCCAATAATCTTTTGCATCTTCATTTTTGTAAACAAATTCAGGATAAAGATGTGTCACAGCAATTAGAAATTGAATATGCGCCGGATGAAGTCCTTTAAAAAATAGAGGCCCCACTTCATTCGATCTGCATTTTACCAGCCAGATATTGAACGTAAATTTATCTGTAAGTTTAGGCAGACTTTTCGACGGAATGTAAAATTGTGAAAAATCATCCAGGCGCAGCGCATTTTCCTGGACTACAAAAATTTTAGGCTTGGAGTAACATTTAACTTTGCCGGTCAAGTCGGTTACGGTTTCCTCTTTTGCCGCATCTTTGAAGTCAAAATGAAAAACCAGGTCAGCGGCGCTAACTGAAAATATTGCCAGCATTCCTAGAATTACTGTAAGAAATAACCTTTTCATTTACCAATCCCTTGTTTATATTTTTCTTGTTTACAACAATACTTTTATTTCTGAAGTTTCCATTCACTTGGCGCAATAGTGAACAAGACTTATTTAAACACTTTCCTGATTTTAGTATGAACTGTACAAATTGGCTGCTTCAGTTGAGCTCAATACCCTTTTGAATATTTTTACCTCGTCAATTTTTCCGGTAAATCCGCCTGCATAACCGGAGCCGATATACACATCGGCGGTACTTGCTGTCGGCAATTTATCGCTCGGATATGTCCACGTACCTTGCAAGTTCCC
>CAIJKT010000039.1 GCA_903821255.1 uncultured Lentisphaeria bacterium
GATTTCAAGCAAGCAATTATGGAGTGTCTGGAAAATCAAACAACCGAGATACTCCATGATCTGGAAACACTATTGACGTGTGAATTTCAGAGTTTTAAAAAATGTTAATATTTTAAACTAATACAGTATAACAACGCCTTTAAGCCTGCTGAGAGGATTTTATTCCAGAATCGCCCTCTCCGCCGCTTTCTTTTTGCCTTTCTTCCTTCAGTTGGATATCCCTTGCTGGATATTGGCTATTCCTCCGGCAGCGCGCGGTTCTGTTAATCAGTAGAATGACCATTCCACGTATGAGAGACCATTGGCGGGGATGGCGTTGTCGAGCTTGACGGAGAAAATCAGGGTTCGTCCGTTGATATTGGAACGCGGCGAGGCGTTGACGGTGATAGTGTAGCTGCCGGATTCGCCGAATCCGAAGTTGTTCTTCAGGTTGGCGATAACGGGTGGCGGCAGGTTTTGCACCAGCGGGATTTTCTGGGTTTTCCAGAGGTTGACGGCGTTGAGGATGTTGTCGGCTTCATCGGCGGTGCAGCCGAGTTTGCCGATCAACTGGGTTTTAGTCGCGTTGAAGATGCTGCAGGCGCCGGCCTGGATTTTCGGGGCGATTGGGCGCAGATTAGGGCGGCCTTTGTCGTTGACGTTAAAGAAATTTTCGGCGCCGGGGATATAGAATACTTCCCGGTTATACTGCAGTTGGCCGTTACGGGGCAGGGGCGCCATTCCGATGGCCTTATATTCCGAAGCTTCCATGCCGCCGATTCGTACCAGCGAGTCCTGATCGACATAGTCCAGCAGCCGGTTTTTAAATTCATCTAATTCATCCGGCGCCTTTTTTTCCGTTAAACTGTATTTCTCAAGGATATTGAAGTTTTTGTCCGGAGCCGTGCCGGAGACATCGAAGCCGGTATTCATGTCGTCGATGCTGAAGGTATATTTGGTATCGTATGCTTTGTAGACGTGTTCCGAGCCGTCAGCCATAAAACGGGGGATTCCCGCGTCATCGGCGAATACGAATTCCCTGCTTTTGTAAGCTTGTTTATCGTTGAAAATCAGCCAGCAGGCGCGTGCGGCGCTGCTTTCAGCCAGCAGCATGGAGCGCTCCAACTGGCAAAGCGTGTCGGTTTTGGCGGCGCTGAGTTGCGACAGCGTAACGATGGATGCCGCGAGTAATGAAACGAGCAGCAGCAGGCCGAGGACGGCCACGAGTACGACCCCGCGTTCGTTGCGTCCGCCGCTGCGGCTGGCGGCGTCAGCCGTTTCAGTTGCCGGGAGGCAGGCTGAAGGACTGGAGATAACCGTTGCCGGCGGTCCGCCTGAACCATGATTCTTTTTCGCCATTTTTCCACTCGATAGTAAGTTGTATGCCTTTAGGTATATAATTTTTGGAATCGTCCCACTGACTGAGCAGTTGGACTGAGCCGTTCATCTGGTCGAGGTCAGCATAGAGAAAACTGATATTCGCGATTTTGCTGGCGATGACTTCCGTGCGGAGGTTGTCGCCGGGGGCCTCGGCCCAGTTCATGATCGGCGTACCTTGATAGGAAGCAAGAAGTTTGTCGCCTTCGCGATAGAGTTTCAGAAAACGGATGCCGGCATTTTCGCCGGGAGTGACGCGGTGCAGGCAGGTCACCAGCAGATGGTCGGACGCGCCGCTGAAAATTAAAGAGTTCTTCAGGTCGGGAGTTTTCCAGTTGAACGGCACGGCGTTTTTGAATGCAGTGTCGACGACGGCGTCAATCCGCAGTCTTTCACTCAAGCGGTCATGCACGGCGTCAGCCCGTCGCCAGGAGCGGTAAACCGTGTTCAGTGCCAGTCCGATGGTGGCAGTGATCATCGCCATGATAGCGGCGGCGGCGACGAGTTCAATCAAGGTGAAATGCCTGTGACGGCAAGTGCGCTTCATCAGTTGCCTCCTTGCAGCATGCGGTCGATGACGATGGAGTCCACCAGTCTGCCGTCTTTGCCGGTGAGATTGATATGGAGCGCGGCAAGCCGCCACCCTGTGAGGTTGGCTGGGACATTCTCCGGCAGGCTTTCCGGAACTGAATAGCTGGTGGTCAAATTGAATTCCGGATATTCAAATATCGTCCGGGGCACCATGGTGTCCGGCGATGACAGCATCAGGTATTCGGCGGCCTGGGTCAGCGCGTGCTGGCACTTCCACTGTGACTCGGCTCTGCTCATACGCTGCTTGGCGGCGCCGATGATGCCCATGGCGGTGCCAATGCCCAGCGCCAGAATACCAATGGCGATGGCGACTTCGACCAGCGTGAAATTCAATTTTATCTTGTTCATTTTCTGTTCGAGTCCTGTTCCGCGATGGCAATATCGCCGGTAAGTGCGGAAAACGTCATTACCCATGCGTGTTTTTCCATGCTGAAAACTATTCTGCCGGTGCCGCGGACTTCGCCGCCTGGCATCACCTTGAAATCCACAGTATCATCGTCGCCGGAAGCGGCGGCGGAAAATGTAATCTTGACGGAGTCGGGAAGCAGCAGCGGCGCATCTGTTGACCCTTGCAGAGTAAAGGCATTCCGGGAATACCGGATAGACTGTTCGCTGCCGGTGGCAACTGCCCGGAGCTGTCCCGCCAGGAACAATTTGCGGACCTTGTCAACGTTGTTTCTTAGAGAAATGCCAATCGGCATCCTGCCGAGCCGGGGCAGCGTCAGCCCGATGACCAGCATGAGAATACTGAACACCACTGCCAGTTCAAGCAAGGTAAAATTCCGCCGCATAAAAGCCAGTTCCTTTTTATCTGGTGCAAGCCCGATGTTCCGCGAAGCGAAAATCTTATTCCCAGCTGCCAATGTCGGCGGCGTCGCCGGTGCCGCCTGGCTGGCCGTCGGCCCCATAGGAAATGATGTCAAAATCACCATGCTGGCCGGGACAGACATAAACATAATCATGGCCCCACGGATCTTTCGGCAATTTCTTTATATAGGGGCCTTTCCATTTTTCTTCGCCGTTGCTATTCTCAATCAGCGCCCGCAACCCGACAGAGCTGTCCGGCAGGCGATCCAAGTCCACCCTGAAATCGAAAATTGCCTGCTCGAACAGACCGATTTGGGCCTTGGCCGTGCTGATTTTGGCTTTTTTGACGTGGCGGAAATAAAGCGGCGTCGCCAGCCCCGCCAGCAGCGCCAGGATTACGATCACCACCACCACTTCAATGAGAGTGAACCGCTTTAAACGGAATTTTCTGCCGGGCGCGGTCTTTCCGTTTTTTTGATACTGGATTGATGTGTTCATGATATTGGTCCTTCGGGTTAGTTATATTTCATTCATTTCGAAAATAGCCAGGAAAATGGAGATTACCACCATCAGGATAACGGAGGCGAGGATCAGAATAACCACCGGTTCGAACATCGCCAGCAGCCGTTTTATCCGGACTTTCAGTTTGTTTTCGTGTTCATCTGCGGCCTGTGACAGAACATCGCCCAGCTTGCCGGATTCTTCGCCGACTTTAAGCAACTGGATGGTATCCATCGGCAGATACGGGCTTTTGCGCAATGCGTCGGACAGCTTGGCTCCGCTGCGGAGTTCATGGCTGACGTTGGCGAAACTTTCGCTGATTAACGGGTTCTGGATGACCTTGCGGCCAACCTCGATCGTTTCAAGCAGCGGCACATGATTTTTCAGCAGAATGGCGATAGTGCGGACGAACCGGTTCATTTCGACGGCGCGGACCAGCGGGCCGATGAGCGGCAGTTTGAGAACTTTTGCAGCCACCCAATATTTTCCGGCCGGACGTTGAAAGAGTTGCGCAATCCCGGCGGTTGCCAGCGCCAGCAATATCAGCCACAACCACCAGAATCCGGTAAGCATGTTGCTGACAAACATCATCATTCTGGTGGGCAGCGGCAGTTCTCTGCCCATATCCTGGAAGACGGTGGCGAAACGCGGGATGAACACCGTAAACAGCAGCAGGATGACCACCCCGGTTACCGCCAGGACGATTACCGGGTAAATGGAGCAGGTAATCAGGAAGTCCCGGGTTTCGCGGCCGCTGTTCAGAAATTTCTGAAGTTCAGCGACGACTTCCGGAATGCAGCCGGTTTTTTCGCCGGCTTCCAGCAGATTGGCATAAAGTTTGGGAAAGCGCGGACCGTGGTTGCGCACCAGTTCGGAAAAGTTCTTACCTTCATGCAGGCCGCGCCGCAAGTCAATGACGATCTGGCGGTTTTCTTCGCTAGTCATGCTTTCAGCAATAATCCGCAATGCGTGCTCGATGGGGATATGCGACTTTAAAAGCGGCGCCAGGCGGTCCGTAAACTCGTAAACGTTGAACCGGTCGCGGAACGACCGGAGGGACGGCAGATTTTTGCCGGAAACTTCCGTTCCGCAGTATTTGACCGGGACCAGGTCTTTCGCGCGGAGCCGGGCCAGCGATTCTTCGCGGCTTTCCGCTTCGATGACCATGTCTTTGGTCATGCCGCCTTCTGCGGCGATCTTGTATTTATGCAGTGCCATGGGTTTATTCGTTGTCGATGGTTGCCATCAACACCTCCTCCGC
>CAIJKT010000040.1 GCA_903821255.1 uncultured Lentisphaeria bacterium
CTCATTGAATTGCTGGTTGTCATAGCAATTATTGCTATTTTAGCAGGAATGCTGCTCCCTGCTTTAAATAAGGCTAGAGAAAAGGCAAAATCTATTAAGTGCAGCGCTAATTTGAAACAATTAAGCACCGCTTATTTGCAGTACACCATGGAAAACAATGATTATATGCTGCCATATATTAACGGCACTAATGGCGCGCTGTGGTGGAGGAACGCCGGGAAGGGCCTGGGGCTTAGGATATGGGATAATGTTCCCAATCCCACAAATTCAGCATTTTTCTGTCCATCAACCATGATGACTGCCACTTTGTTCCGGCCCAATATCAGTGGATATTATATCTCCTACGGCTTGAACGTGGTATTATCCGGAGATGTAAACGAATTCAAACTGACCCCCAAAATCACCAAGGTCAAAAGAATGTCCATGATTTCTCCGATAATGGACAGTATGAATCAGGGCATAGACTCGGTTAACGGATTCAGCTCCACTTATATCGCCACTGACAGGCACAACAAGCTTTGTTTCAACGCCATGTATCTTGACGGACACGTCGGCTCGGTAAATTATGCCTATTACAAGCTAATTTACAACCAGTATGTTCCCGATAAGTCCGCAACTATATTTTTCAGGGGAACAGGCACGCCCGGCGCTTTTATTTACAAATAACAACTTGCAGCATCTGAAGTTTTCCTGAATTTTAGAATGATGTAATTTATGCGGTTCCGCGGAAACGAGATGCGCAGACGAATTTCCTGAAAAGGTTATATGATTGCGGTTCTTTTAACTCATCAAAAGGAAAAGAGATGGAGAGTAAATCGAATATTTTAATCGGCTGGGCATCAAGGGATGTCACTCCCGCAGGGAAAGTAAACCTTGCCGGACAGTTTAACATGCGCCTGACAAAGGAAATAAAAGATCCACTGTTTGTAACCGCTCTTGCCGTTTCATCGCAAGACAATAAGGATTCATTTATTTTTGTTTCCTGCGATACAGTCACAATCCCTGCAGCGCTTCTTGAAGAATGCAGAAAAATAATCAAAGCAGAAGCAAAATATTTCCCCATTGAGAAACTCGTTTTGAACGCCACCCATACCCACACGGCGCCGGATACACGCGATGGCGGTTATAATTACAGCGCACTGACGAAAGAAGAGTCAGAAGATCTGCTCAGCCCGAAAGAGAATATGGAATTTCTTGCCGGGAAAATAACTGAAGCCGCAATTGAAAGCTGGAATAAGCGCGAACCCGGTCTGCTGGCCTGGGGCTTAAGTTATGCGGTAGTCGGACGAAACCGGAGAGCAGTTTATCTCAAAGATTTTGCAAAACAGCCTGACTACAAAGAAACGCCCGGAATGAAAATCGAGAAAAACGCCATGATGTACGGGAATACTGCCAATCCGTTCTTCAGCCATATCGAGGGCTATGAAGATCATACGGTGCAATTCCTTTTCACGTTCAATCTGGACAAAAAACTTACGGGTTCAATCATAAATATAGTATCTCCGTCGCAGGCGACGGAAGGCATATCCGAGGTCTCGGCTGATTTCTGGCACGATGTCAGAATCCAGTTGAGAAAACAGTACGGCGAAAATCTTTTTATTCTGCCGCAGTGCTCGGCCGCCGGAGATCAATCGCCTCACCTGATGCTCAACAAGAAAGCGGAACAACGCATGCTTGAATTAAAAGGCATTGATTCACGACAGGAAATAGCCGGAAGAATAAAATCAGCCTTTGATGACGCATATGGGTGGGTGTCTAAAGATTTAAGAGACAATTTACAATTAAAGCATATTTGCAAAAAAATAAATCTATCGAAAAGGACTGTAACTGAGGAAGAATATAACAAGAATATTGAATGGATAAAACAGTTCCAGGCAATACAATTAACATCATCACAGGAACGCTATTTAAGCCGCTGCCAGAATGTTGTCGAACGTTACGAAAATCAGTTGAAAGGCATATTCCCTGTTCAACCAGTGGAAATTCATGTGATAAAACTCGGCGATATTGTATTTGCAACCAATCCTTTTGAACTATTTCTGGACTATGGCATCCAGATACAGGCAGGAAGCCCGGCGCAGCAGACATTTGTCGTGCAACTTGCAGGAGAAGGCGTTGGCAATGGCGGAACCTACTTACCGACAGAAAAAGCTGAAATCGGCGGCGGCTACAGCGCATCTGTTTATTGCAACGTCGTTGGTTCAAAAGGCGGGGCGGAACTGGTTGAAGAAACGTTGAAAGCTATTAATAAATCGTGGCAGGAATAATGGATTTAGACTTATTCAAATATTTATGACGATATGCCTAGTGAAAGAACCTCCGTCCCGCTGGCGCGGCATTGGGATAAGGGGCGTCCCGAGTTTTTCGGGGCTCCTGTTCAAATAAAAACTAAATCAAGCTAAAACGTGATTAGGCTTTAACAAAACTTTAAGCTTACAACAGGAGAAAGAAGTATGAGAAAAATTTTGATCGTGATATTTGTACTGGGTATCAGTATTTTATCTGCAAAAGGCGAAGATCCGAATTTGCTGTTTGAAATTAAATTTGACAGCTATGCGGCCATTGCAGATTTTGCAAAAGGACAAAAAGCGTCGCAGAACTTCAAGTCGGATCTGCAGCTCCGAATGTTCCCGGGAATTAACGGCAAAGGAAATGCCTTAAAACTAAATGGCAAAGAATTCTGCGCGTACCCTATGTCAAAGAACTTCAATACACAACAGGGAACGCTTAATTTGTGGGTAAGTCCGCAAAACTGGAAATTCAATGAAGAAAGGAATCAAATATTTTTTGATGCAAAACAAGCTGATTTCCGGCTTTTACTATATAAATTCAACAATTTACCGTTTCCCGGAGTTTATTTTCAATACGGCAAACAAAATCAGGGAGTACATGCGAAAATCAATCCTGTTGAATGGGAAAACCGCCAATGGCACATGTTAACGGTGGTTTGGAGTAAAGATTTATTGAAACTTTATGTCGACGGTAAAATGCCGGATAACTATGCTCCGGGCAATGTTCATCCCGCAATCCCGGCAAAAAAATTTGCAGAACCTTTGGTAATTCCGCCAGTGTCCCCGGACGGCATAATCGGTCTGGGCAATCTCCACCAGAGCTTTAAGACCGACCAGGGGGACGAGACCGCTTTCGATGAGCTTGCTGTTTATGACCGCTGTTTAAGCGATATGGAGATATTGTCTCTTTACGAAAAATATTTTCCGAGACAGGCCAAAGAGAAACCGCCTGTTATGACAGTTCCAAAAATAGAATCCGGCATCACGCTTGACGGCAAAATCGATGCCGCAGAGTGGAGCAACAGCATAAGAATACCGTTTATGCAGGCATACAAGATCGCGAATCACCTTATGCCTTCCGATACATGGATGCAGACTAAACATGACGGAAAATTTCTTTATCTAGGTTTTTCAACCAATCTCGTGAATACTCATTGCAAATGCACGAACAACGATGAGAATATCTACAACGACGATGTTTTCGAATTTTATATCAATAACAAAAACAAAGATGCACTGTGGTTCTGTATCAACGGCAATGGCGCAATCCTTGATGCCAAAAACGGTGACCGAAAATACAATTCAGGAGCTAAAGGCGCGGGATTTGTCAATGGCTCAAACGGCTGGAGCGCGGAAATCGCCATTCCACTTTCAGAGCTCGGCAATCCATCACCGACTGAGGCTTTAAACAGTAATTTCTGGACACTGAATTTTGCAAAAGCTCCGAATTACTACTGGTGCTGGTATGGAGATCCGGAAAATCATGCAGGAGCAGGGAAGATATTTCTTTCAGGCCGTGCGGACGAAGTTTCAATCGAAAAAGTCGGAAAAATATTCAATGGCGATCTTGATCTTATCGTGAAATCTCCGGGAAGGGTTGCTTTAAGCTTAACAACAAGCAATAAAGATGATGCCGTAAACATGGAAAATATCGCGAATAAGAATTTTAAGAAGAAGCTTGCTCCGGGACGTTATCAACTGACAATTTCCGGAGAAAAAGACTGCTTTCTTTATGATTACGAGTTTGTCGTCAATTCTCCGCTCACGCTGAACTACAAATCATATCCTGCACAAAAAGTCGTCGTCGTGAAAGTTGACTTGAATGGCGCTGGAAGCGGGACAATCGCCATGGCCAAGGCTGGCGGGCTTAAGGGGGTGTTGCAGTTAAACAAGGGAAGCAAAATATTATCCGAAGCCGCTTTTGCGCCTTCGCCGAACACCGAAGTAAAACTAGCGCTTCCGGCGGAACTTGAAAAAGGCGATTATGAAATAACCGCCTGCATCACCGGGAAAGATATTTCCCTGAAAAATGCGGCTGGATTCCGCGTTCCCGACCCCGCACCTTATCTTGCGAAAACAGCTTGCGACCATACGGTTCCGGATCCGTGGATCAAGATTGAAAAAGTTAACGATAATGTCTTTAAAGTACTTGACCGCGAATACCATTTCAACGGCTCGCCGTTTCCCGCCGAAATGATTTCCCGCGGCGACAAAGTCGCGGCACAGCCTGTTTTGAAGATAAATTCCATGGAGGTCACGTGGAGCGATTTCAAAGTCGCCGAGCTTTATGATGACTACGCTGTTTTTACCGGAAACGGCAAAAGCCCCGGCCTGGATTTCAAATGGAGAGGAGAACTCTGGTTTGACGGACTTTACAAATTAGACTATTCCATGACTCCGGAAACAAATAAGATTATTAACTCCATGATACTTTCATGGCAGGTGCCATCCGAATTTTCACGCTATTTTTTACAACACAATAATGAATACGTCCATATTCCGTGGCGGGAAAACAGCATCCGCACTAATGTCAATATAGCGGATGCATCGTGGTTAACCGGCATAGAAAAAGGCATGTTATTCATGCCGCTGACCAATGCTAATTTTGTATCCGGCAGTTTTGAACTAAAACGTGGGCCTGAAAATACTGACATCACGGTAAATATAATCTCAAAGGAAGTGACTCTTAAGAAAACGGCGGATTACTCGATCTGCTTTATGGCTACCCCCGCCCGCCGCCCGCCGGAAAATTTCCGTACCATGAACGAAGGCGGCTATCTGGACAATCGCTATGAGAATCTGCAAATATCCAGTACGGATTCGCCTGTCAAAAACCCGCGCGCCGATGAAGTCTTAGGGTATGCAAGCCACATCATGCGTTTTCCAGATAGATTCCGTAATGAATGTCTGAAACCTTATGGCGGCATCCGGTTAATCCCCTACCACCAGCCCACGGGCATTTCACAACTTGATCCGGAATTTGATTATTATCTGGCGGAATGGCGGGAAACGCCCGGTTATATCCAGAGCAATATAAAACGGCAGGGGCACACTTTTGACCTTGTCCATTGCTGCGGTGAAGGCATCGCTGATCTGATGGCTTACAGACTTGAAAAACTGTACAAAGACTTCCCTGACCTTGGCGGCATTTATTACGATATCTGTAACGTAAACAAATGCAACAACACAGCTCACGGACATGGCGGGGTTGACGCTTTCGGTGAAAGCTATTACACTTCAACAGCAATGTCGCTGCGCAATTACCTGATGCGTATTTATAAAGTATCGCATCAGCAGGGCAAAATAGTTTTAAATCATGCCCATAACTATTTCAATCCAATTGCCCATAATTTTTCCGATGCCTGGTATCCCGGCGAAAACGAGGTCTGGCTTTACAGTGAAAAACCGGATTATTATTATTGCGAAGCTCCGGTAGGCGAATATCAGTCAGCCTGGAGTTCGGTCATCCGGGGAACTGCAATTATCCGTTGCAATCAGGTTACAAGAGTAAGCGGCTTTACGCCTGCGTTGAAATCACGAGCCAAAGAATTCAGTTCGGAAAAATTTGCATATCGTTCGTTTGCCAGCGCCTTTTTGTACGATTTTAACGTCGACTCGGACTGGATAAACCACCGCGCCGTCGAAAGATTCTGGAAAGTTAGAAGTAAACTAAATCTTAACCGTGCAGAATTTTTCGGGTACTGGTATCAGAACACAATAAAATCTTCCTCTTCGGGAGTATATTGTTCCTATTACAAGCTTAATAATGCGCCTTATAAGTACTTTATCATTGCCGCCAATATGGGACGCGAGGATAAAAAAGCCAATATCGACATTGATTTCAGCAGACTCGGACTCGATCCTGCGAAGGTGGCGCTGACTGATCTCTGGAGTGAACAAGACATAACTAAAGACGATTTGAAACAGCGCATTATTCCCGGTAATTTATTTTTTATAATCGGCATCAGGTGATAAAGGATCTCCTCCCGTCCATCCTATCCCCAAGGCAAGTCGGCGGGGTATTACGGACGGACTTCCACGCCCTGCGTACGGGACGGAGATTCGAAGACGAAAGCAATGACATTAAGGCTGACGCGGCCATAGTCCGCGCCACCGCATTCCTGCGCAATATCTGAGCTTAAAGCGTAATTGTCCTGCCGGAATCAGCGGCCATTCTGGCGGTAAGCGCCAGGCGGGAAACCTGGAAGGTATCTTCCATGGACAACATACATTTGCCGGTGCCTTTGATCTCACGGCAGATATCAGTGAAGATGTCGCCGGGATCTTCCGCCGGCAATTCTGCGGCGGGCGTGGTGTGGGTGGCGGCAAAGGCTTTGCCGTCCCGTACCCAGATAACGCCATTCTCGCCGGCTATACGGATCTGATCGTCGCCGTGCGAACCGAATTTTCCGGGCAGCAGGAAATCCGCATTGATATTGCCAATGGTGCCTGCTCCGAAATCAATCATCATCGAGCAGTGGGATTCGCAATCGCCATAACCATGATTGGCCGTGGTGCTTTGAACCGCAGAGATTTTTTCCCAGTTGCCGACATTCCAGAAGCTCAGATCAATGGCGTGAAGCGCCACCCAGAGAATAGTTCCGCCGTATTGCTGCCGGTCCTTGTAAAATTCCGGCCGGGTATCGCCGAAACAATAGGATTTCTGGCCGGAAAACAGTCGCGGTTTGCCGATGATTCCGCTTACTACAGCCTGATGCGCCGCATAAAAATGCGGTTCATAGCGCATGCCGTGCATCCCGAAGATTTTGACATGGTTCCGCGCCGCCGTTTTCCGTAGTTCGTCCAGTATGGCAAAATCATGGGCAATAGTTTTCTCCGTAAAGCAATTAATGCCGCGGCGCAGGCATTCCAGCGAGACCACCCCGTTGCGGTCATACCGCGTTCCGATAACGGCAATATCCGGTTTAACCTCGTCAAGCATCTTTTCCCATGATTCAAAAAATGGACATTTGATTTTAGCAAGAATGCCGGGCAGTGATGCGTCAGGCAAATCGCCGTCTGTTCCTGAAGCGATTCCGCATGGAACCGCCTCCTGCCCTGCAAGAAGTGTTTTAAATGCATATCCGATATGACCAAGCGCGCCGATAATAACAACTTTAAGCGGCATCATTTATCTCCCATTAGTATTCAAATAGTTAGAATATTTATAATAACTTATGTCAAATCAGGACTCTGTCAAATATTGGATACTGACTTCCCCTGTAAAATCACGTCCATGCCATTCTGCCACAGCACCGGACGGAACCCGCAAAGACATGATGCCGTCTTCAACCAGCACTTCTATTTCTCCCTGCGGAGTCGGCACCGTCGCCGCCGCCCAAGTTAAAGTTCCCAGGTTGGGAGCTACATAGAACCGCTTCCAGCCGTCTGTCCCGGGTTCCAGTCCGAGTATGCCCACGGGCAGAAATGCCGCCGGCCCGGCACTCCATGCATGACAGAGGCTCTTGCCGAAAGGCCGAGCGTAAAAGCTGTAAGCGGCATCGCCCTGCTGTTCCGGATCATACGCTTCCCAGAAGGTAGTAGCGCCGAGCTCGAGCATTCCGCCCCAGTAACGGTTTACCCGGACCGTCATCTCATCCACCGCCCCCAGTTTAGACAACGCTATATTCTCAAAGCCCGCCATATAGGGAGTTCCAACCGGCCGGGCGATGTTCCCCAGCAGTACGTTCCGGATCGCGGCCATCTGTCCCGGTCTGGCCAAACCGGAAACCACACTTATAAAATGGGCATGCCGTGACGGCGTTAAAGAAGATTTATCAGGAATTCCCCGCCAGAAGTTATGCTGCGCATCCCAGGCGCGGTCGTGCAGGATTACCGCCAGGCGTTCGGCGCGATCGCGCCATTTTGCAGCACAAGCATTTTCGCCCAGGCGTTCAGCCAGTCTGGCCGCTGAATCCTGTGCCCACCGCCAAAGCATTTGAAGCGCCGTAAGTTTGTCGCCTTCCACCCAGTCGATGAACAGCCAATCCTCCGCAGATGTAATCAGCAGGCCGTCGGCGTCACAGCGTGATTCCAGACAGGCCAGCATCGCCTCAATCCGCGGCCATTCGCGACGCAAATAAACCATATCGCCGAAATAACGCTGAAAACAGTCATGCGCGATAATCCACCACAGCGAGTAATCAATAATCCCGTTGAGATGTTTGTGCCCGATTCCAGCGCGTCCGAGTGCTGTAAGCGAACGGCGGACGATTTCGGCGTCGCCAAAGACATAGGCATCAACCATCATACTCATAGTCAGATCGCCGACCCATGGCAGACGATCCCGCTTGATGCCGTCAAGAATAAAATCCTGCATACATAGCCGCAAAGTGTAAGCGCTGTTCATCCAAATTCTGGTCAGTTGCTTGTCGGAGCAGGCGAAGGCGCCGCGATAACGCACCGGATAGAACTGTGCCCGGCAGGCGATGTCCTCAGCTCTGGCGCCGCCTCCAACCCGCAAATACCGGAATGCCAGCGGATGCTCACTGCGCCATTCGCCATTACCGCTGGCAATGACCGTCACAGGTTGCTCGCAATCTTCAGCAACAGTATTCCTGGCTTCAGCGAGGGATTCTCCGGCCGCAATTTCCGGTTTATTAATACAGCGTACTGTCACCGTACCGAATAACTCCCGCCCGAAATCAAAGAGTTCGCCGTCCCGTCCTGCCGGCGACAGTATCGTCTCCGCCGGTTCGGAGCGATGCGGCGGAAAACCGGAGACAGTCTGGGAGAATGTCACGGGAGATTCCCAGGATATACCGTCATTCGACCATTCCCAGCCTCCGCCGGCAGTAGAATACGGGCCGTCTTCAATCAGCAGTGCGGGGAGACCGTCCGCGGCAATCAATTCTATATGCAAATAGACCGGCGTGGAAAAGCCGGCAGGCAAAGTTATTTTATGAGATTGGGTCTGATCTTCCGCCCGGTATATTTCCTGACTGCCAATCCGGGTCGTCACCGCTCCACATGCCCGCAGAATAATTATATCAGCACCGACAACCGGATGACGGAACCGGACATGTTCCGCCGGCTGGTGAAATTCCCCCGGATAGCCTACTTTCAGCTTTGCCTCAATGGTACGGCGGCGTAACTGCTGCAGACGCCGGCACTCCAGCTCGCCAGCGCCGTAAAGCCATGGCGCGGCATTATTGCGTATGTCCGGCAACGGCATCATCCGGTCCGGACAATAAAGCGGATCGATTATGGCAAATCCGGAGCGCTGATGTGCAGGAGAACTGGCTAAAATCTGGTTTCTCAAGGCTGCAGGGATTCCTGTAAAAACTGATATGCGCGATTACCGCAGATCCGGTGACGTCCTTCAAAGACATCAATCTCCAGATTTGCTTCCTTACCCCATACGTGATAGGCACGGCGGGCTTTTTCATATTGAGCCCTGACGGAATCAATCGGGAAGATACTGTCGTGATCGCCCGCCTCAATCATCAGGCGGCGCGGCGCAATCAGTCCGGCGAGGTCGCTGACATCGCCAAGCCGGAGAAGTCCAGGCACGTAATTGCACGGGCAATGATGGATACCGAGAATGCTGTCGCGAAATCCGCAGAAATAACCGCTGACCACAGAACTCTTGATTCTCGGATCAACCGCAGCATGAAAGAAAGTCATCATTCCGCCGCCGGAAATTCCCATTGCGCCAATCCGGTCGCCGTTTATTTCAGTCAGAGATTGCAAATAATCGGTAAGCCGGAGCGAGTCGCGGACACGCATACCCAGAATGCTCATTCCCAGCATGGATGCCCAGGCTGCGCTGTGCTCACAGGTGGAAGGCGCAGGCGAAGTGACCTTTCCCTCGGCAAGACTGCTGAAATCGGTCTGTCTTTCGCCGAAACAGGCTATTTCAGGAGCGGCGACAGCCATTCCGCGACGACACAATTCCACAGCGAAGTCGGCATGATAACCATCCGGCTCAAGCCGTTCATCGCCATTTTCCCATAACCCGACAATATCCTTAACGCCGTAGCCGTGCCCGTGATAAGCCAGAACGACAGGAAGCGGAGCTTTCGCGCCTTTCGGCAGCAGCAGATATACCGGCATTTTACTGTCCGGAGAGGTGCGGATAAGTATCTTGCGGCGAATGAAATCACCACGGTCAATTTCTTCGAGAAGCTCAGGTTCCGGATCGACATACGGCGTCTGATTTACGAACCCCATCAGCCCGACGAGACGTTCACGGCAGCCTGACTGCCAGTTTTCCGCTTCCCCGACTGTCGCCGCAACGAACGGGAATTCCCGCCGGATCCCGGCATCAATAGCCTGCAATTCGGTAACCGGCTGCAGTTCCCTGATAGTTTTACCATCTAAAATCAAGCTCATACCACATTCCTTATATTTGTTCTGCCTGACAAAAAAATTCTACCTTATAAATTGTGTTAAGTCCATGTTTTTTCAAGCCTTGAACCGAATAACCATAAGCATTATCCCCAAAACGAATCTCAATATATATAACCATGCCTATTTCCATAGTTTCCGGTCAAAAGAAAATCAGGACTGGTACCGGATCAAAAAGTTCCGCCAATTTTGGCATC
>CAIJKT010000041.1 GCA_903821255.1 uncultured Lentisphaeria bacterium
AAGCCGGGAAAACCACGCGGACCAATCGCTCCGTCACGTTCACCGGTACCGGTACAGCTTCCGGATTTACGCTGGATTATACGACGACCGTTGAATTTGACGGCATGATAAAGTTTGATTTTGTGATCAAAGGCCAGCCCGTAATTAAATCGATGCGCCTGGAATGGCAGGTCAAACCGGAATTTTGCCAGTATTTGATGACCCCGCTTCTTCAGGAAAAGCCAAGCCCTCAATTCGCATTTAAATATCCGGGCGGTGAAATGCTTGCCGACACCCAGCTATGGCTGGTATCTGAAAAGGGAGGATTTGCCTATACCATGGCGAATGATGCCAACTGGGTCTATAATCCATCCGCTCCGGTATTCAAGGTTGACAAAGCGACCGGCTACTGCTCGGTTGATATGATTACCCAAACAGTCAAAATACCTGCCGTCACACCTTATCAAGCACTGTTTATCGCCACGCCAACTCGGCCGCTGCCGGAGCGTCTCCGGGTGATTCGACATGGAGACGGCAGCCGCAGTGATACTCCACGTCTGCGCATGAACGGCGGCGAGGGGCTGACCGGTCAATCGACTTATAAACCCGACCCGGCGGCCTTTGCCGTGATGATGAAAAATATAATACCCGGAACAGTCGGTGTTTACGGCATGGCTGACGAACTGACGACGGGAACGCCAATCGCCAATTATTTCACCAAATACTGGGATATCCCCGGTTATATTGTTGTGAATATGCCTTATGAAAAATTGACCGGCAACGGCACCTTTAAAAGAGAATATTATCCATCTGTGCCGGCCTGCAATGCAACCCATATCAAGGACTATTATATGGCGAACATGAAGGAATTGCTGGAGCAGCCTTACTCCGACCGCATCTGGATGATTTATTATGATTTGTGCGGCAATGTGCTGTGCGGCAATCCACTCCACGGTTGCGGCTTCAAGGATAAATTCGGACGTGACATCAAGACCTTCGCGGTGTTGAACAAGCGGAAACTGGTTGAACGGACAGTCAGCCTCTGCCATGCCAAAAACAGGGCCGTGATGCTGCATGCGCAGCGACTTTTTTCGCCGTTCATTCACGGACTGGCCGATTACTACTTTCCAGGCGAACAGCACAACGGGCTCCTGATGCGCAATCAGTATGGCTATACCGATGAATTGTCCGATGCCCTATACCGCAGCGAATACAATCGCGATGTACTTGGCGTTGGAGTGATTTTCCTAACGGCGCTGGGACAGGCCAATATCGCTTATTGCAAAGATCCCGCCTTGACCGAAGCCATGATGACCATGCTGCTGGCACACGATGTGGAACCTGATCCGAGTTACTCCAATATTGGAGTGCATATGAAAGTTTGGGATATTCTGGAAAAATATCAGGTACAGTCACCAAAAACTAAAGTTCACTACTATTACAATCAGGATAACGTGAGCAGTTCAAATCCGGAAGCGCGTGTAACTTACTACGAATGCCCGGAAAATCAGTATGTACTGGCGGTGACCAACAAAGACATTTCCCCCAAGAAAACGGTCATTGATTTAAGCAAACTCAAAGCTGGCGATTACACCATCCGTGAAGAGTACAAGGGAACAGACATTCAGGTGAAAAACGGCACGGTTGAAATTACCATTCCTCCGCGTTCTTTTCGTTTGGTCGCATTTCCGCCGAAATCATTATATCCCGTAACCGATGACTGTTCCAAACTATGGGCCAGTTGGAACAGCGAAGGTGCCAAAGTCGATTTCTTGATGGATAGGGACGTCGGCCATCAAAAAACGGGTAGCCTGTTGATTCGAGTAGCTGCGGATACTCCCGATAACAGCATCTGCTGTTTTTTAAGAAAATTTCCGGCAAACCCTGGTAAAACCTATCAAGCAAAAGTATTTGTCAGAGGTCAAAATATTTCTCCGGACGCCAGGATAACAATGGCATTTCAGGGAAAGGATGCGAACTCACTCTTTTTGGGGCTGCCGCCGCAATCC
>CAIJKT010000042.1 GCA_903821255.1 uncultured Lentisphaeria bacterium
GGTAAAGTGGATTTTTGAAAGTCAGGTTTGGGAACGATCAATGGCAATTTAACAGGGATGGACAGGATAGACAGAGTCAGGGAGGTCTAAAATTCTAAAGTGAGTGAAGACTGGATACACAAACTACCCCGTGCCCTTTTAACCGGGATAAACAGGATTAAAACATGGTCAGCGAATGTTTGCGTTTCTCGCAAAGATTGGCTGATTTGTCTTTACTACTTTCGTGGTTTTGGTATCACGCCTGCGGCGGGTAAATGTTTCGTGGTGAAAGTATATCTTGCGGTAATGTTTAACGGGGCGGCAGCTTATTGATTTCATTTTCCAGCATCTGAATGGCGTTCATCATGCTGGGGAATTCCGGATAGTCGCCGTAAATCATTACCCGCATCTCTTTGTAATCTGCGGCCAGATGGTTAAAGACATGTTGCGGCGGATATAATATGATGGCGCCGGGCTGGGCCTGATCGTATTTTGCCCAGTTGCAGTAATAGAATTTCCGTTTGAATTCCGCAACCTCTTTTAATAACGACGGCTCGGTAAATGCGGAGTCCTTTACTGCTGACTGTGCAAGTTTGTAGACGTCATAATAATGTCTGGAATAGCGGGCTGGCATCCGGCTTTGTTCCGGACGATGCGCCTCGCTATGTAAAATAGTTACCTTTTCCCAGAAAATACGCTCCGCCTTGATCGCCCGCAACTCCGTCTCAGGAGCAGAGAAGATATCCGGGAATATCTCGGCTGCGTAAGGCTTGATCCTGTAGAGTTCGTGAGGATGCCACGCCGCCAGCGGACCGATTTCAAGTTTGATATACGGCAGGACGTAGTCGTTTTCAAACGCTGCCGGGTAGTTGATGCGCAAAACATGGCCGTCATTTTGGTCAACTGTAGCGGTACAAACCGGCGAAACCAGTTCGCTGACCAGTGGCTGCAAAACTTCTCTGATATACTGCATGGCGCTTGTTTCCAGCTTTTCGTTGAACTGCTGCTGTTTTGAATTGGACCTCTCGGCACGAGGATCTTCACCGGTCAGTATTTTCCAGTTCAGGATTAAGTCAATGTCCTCAGAAAACCTCTCAATGAGCTTGAACACCTTCGCCAGGCAGGTTCCGCCTTTGAAGATAATGTGCGGCGCTATCTCCGGGCAGGAGAACAGGCGGCGGAGAGTCCAGCATACCCAGAAATCTTTCTCTGCGACACTGGCCGACATCCCGTAATGCGCGGCGGTCTCTCGGAAAATATCCTCCCGGTCTTTGCGCGGCAGAACTGCAATTTTATCCATGAAGCTCTTCCTCCCGGCAGATTTTTTTGATGATTCCATAGATCCAGCCGGTAATATACCGGGTATCGTGCAATATCCTTTTTCTTTCAGGAACTGGAAGCCGTTCTCTGATCATGGCGATGGCCTGGGCGTCAACCCGTTCCGGGCCCAGAGATTTAAGTGCCTGAACGACCAGTTCGCTTTGCGGATGCTTTAATTTGGACTCTTTTAACCCGACATTGTTGAATTCCAGCGTTGTACCCATGATGTCGTAACTGCGCTTCGGCCCGTCGGTAAGGTAGGTAAGCCGGCCGGGGACCTGGGTAGAAAGTCCGAAATAATTCAGTGCTGCCGCGCCAGTCGGTTGTATCTTCCACCGGAACTTGCGGGCGAGTGCATGGGCAGCATGATTAATATTAGGACTGAGTTGCCGCTTCAGCAGATTACTGTGTTCAGGATAATCGTAAAGCCCCCGGATAATCCGTCTGATGCTTCCGGATTTTTCTAAACGATGCAAAACCACATCAATCGCAACTCTGCCGCCAATGGTGGTAAAGTCTTTTCCGGAAAAACACCAGCCGCGGCCTTCACGATCCAATTGCCTGCAAATTTTATCCTCAAGCGAGTACATTGATCTTTCCTTATTTTGTAAGTAAAAATATATCTTTTATCTTACAAAATCAAGCTAAATCTAATTTTATTATTAATTTCTTTAACAAGAAACCATAGGACTATCTCCAATCAGTCACTGCAATCCTAAAAAAGCAGTTGCTTTTCGACATAAGGTTTTTATTTTAAATAATATAAAACTAAAGAGAAGTTTCAATCGCGTTTTTTATGGTAATAGCAGTTATAGGCTATGCCCAGCATTATTGGATCCAACACGACAGAAAGGCCATTGGCAATATCCAGATCCGGTTAGTGAACTCGTCTTGATTCATTCGTCCTTCGTAACACGTACTCTTTTTTGACAGGGATGAACAGGATAAACAGAGTCAGGAGTTCTAAAGTTCTGAAGTTCTAAAGTGCGGGAAGACTTGGACAACCTAACACCTAAAACTTAAAACCTAAAACCTAAAACCTAAAACTTAAAATCTCCACCAGTTCCAATCGCAGAAACAGTAAAGCGCCTCGCGCTGGGGATTATGCATTGAGCGATGGGGACGTGATGGCGGTTGAAATTTTTGAGCTTAAAATTTATTTTCTTTCTTTTTTGCTGTTGAACAATGCTTACGTATTGACAATGAGCCTTTCCGGGGATATAATATTACAATATAGAACGTGGTCTTATATTGTAATACAAAATATGGAATTTAAAAATGAAAAACTATGTACGAGAGTATCTTGATGAAATTGAATCACATTTGGAAAAGATTTGCAATGAACAACAGGGAATGATGGGCAGAGCCGCACGGATGATGGCAGATCATATCAAGTCCCATAAAGTCATTTATGTCTTTGGTAGTGGAGGACATTCAAATATGATGGCCGAAGAGTTATTTCACCGGGCTGGCGGTTTGGCATGTTTTAGCCCTCTGTTCGTCGATAGTATCCGGATTCCTCATGTGCCGATGGGAGAGCGGTGTGCTGCCCTGGCCACCTATGCCTTGGATTTCTACGGTGTGGGCAAAGACGACCTGCTACTGCTGGTCAATGGTTATGGGATCAATCCGGTAACGATTGAAACCGCCATTGAATGTAAAAAGCGGGGAGTTAAAGTGATCGCGGTCACTTCAACCGGTTATGCCGAAAAATTGCCGAAAGATTTTCCCGGACGCCATATTTCCGGGCAAAATCTGCATGAAATGTTTGATATAGTACTTCTCACTCATATGGAATATGGCGACGCGCTGGTGAAAATGGATGGAGTCGCCAGCAAAGTTGGTTCTTATTCGACTTTCGGCAACGCTTTCATTTGCAATTCTCTAGTTCTTAAAACTTGCGAGCTTCTAGTTGAGGAAGGCCTGGAGGCACCAGTTATAAACAGTATTAATGTTGAAGGCGGGTTGGAAAAAAATCAAAAACTTTATGCAAAATACCGTCCTTTGATCCGCTGGCTTTAATGGGAGAGAATAACATGCTTTATAAGAGCATAAAAGCAATTAAATCTATCGACGGAATGCCGTCCTGGCAATGGCTCAAGGAAACCCCTGTAGCGATTCTGGAGGAAAACGAGCTTCCAGCGTGGAAGGATGCGTCCCAGGTAGTAGAGGCGGCAAAGTCAATGGGTGCCACGCTGGTTCGCTATCCGGCCATCCGCTGGGGTGTTCATACTTATGATAGTTCGAAGTATTTGCCGAAATATCCTGGTCTTGGAACACGCGATCTGTTCGGGGAGATATTTGAAGAACTGAAATCAAACGGCATGCAGATAATGGCATATTGTCATTATGGAGTATTACATACCCATGCGGCGGCAATGCATCCGGAATGGTTGAGTACAGAGTTCGACGGATGTCCGTACCGCTGGAATGGAGCCGATCATCACTACCGCGCCTGCATGGCGAATGAATTGTTCACTCACGCGATGAAGCACGCTATTTCTGAACTATGCGGCAAGTATGATATTGACGCGCTTTATCTCGACGGGCCGACCTGGTACGGCGACTGCTGGTGCGAGCATTGCCGGTTGAAATATCAGCAGCGTCACGGTGAAGCGATGCCTGAAAAGTTGAGTTTCTCAGATGGTTCACAGCAGAAATATAATCTTATACGTGATGACGCGGTCGAAAAAATTGTGAAAGAATTACGGGATGAACTAGGTACTGATCTGCCGATTCTTTTCAATATGACAATGCGTAATCTTCCGACGCATAGAACCGGTATTCCGGAAAAGACCAACCGCTGGGCACAGGGAGGCAATACAACGGAAGTTCACCGTCCCGGCTCATTCTGGGAAATATACCAAAGCGTTAGGCTAGGGGAAGCGCTTGAGAACGTGTCAATGTGCTATCTGCCGCCTGGACCTTACGAAACACTCCGGAATTTTCCAATGGCCGAACTTGACGTACTTACCGGGGCATATCTGATGCATGGTGCGACCCCGATGCTTGGAACTTTATCAACTTTCCTTAATGACAAGTCGGCAGGGAAAATGATGGCAATGGAAGTTGAAAAATTTACGGAGTTTCCTGAAGTCTATTACCGTACAAAACCAGTCAGGGAAATCGGGTTGATTTACTCACGGACCAGCGGAGAAAACTATGCCGGATACGATGTTGAAAAAGTTAATAAATTTTTTGGCGGCGCATTCCGGGCGCTCTTGAATGAACATGTTCATTTTGATACGTTTTTCGATACGCAAATTTCCACCGTAAAACTTGCTGGATATCGTGCGATATGCATTCCTGGCGGGATATCATTAAAACAAAACGCGCTGGATGAAATCAGAAAATATGTCGTCGACGGGGGAACCCTGCTGGCGACCGGCGATTTCAGCCTGATAGATGAATCAGGTAAAAAGCTTGACAACTTTGCAGCCGCTGATTTGCTGGGAGTAAATTTTAAATGCAAGCAACCTGAAGATTCATATCGTACTCGTGAATATCGGGAAACCGGACCGCGTCATGGTTATTCACTGATTCCAGAAGCTTATTTGAAGCTGAAAGATTGCAGAATCTCTGGAGTCTTGTGGAACGTGGAGAATAAGCTTACTCCGGCAAGTGACGCTCAAGTCGGTGTTTCCGAATTAAAACGCTGGATTGATTATACGATGGTTGAAGCATGTCCGGAAACTGAAATTATGGCAGAACTGTATTTGCCGTCCGGAGGCGCGTTTGGAACACCGTTGGAGTTCCCGCTGGGTACGCCTCCGGGAATAACTTTAAATCATTACGGTAAAGGCAAGGTTATTTATGTCGCGTTTCCGTTAGAAGGGTTTTACGAAAGGCGGCGGCTGCCTGAAACTCGCGTTCTGATCAAGGAATTGTTCAGGATACTGCTTGACGGGGAATTCGCGGTTGAAATGGACGCTCCACCCGGAGTGATTATGAACCTGACCAGTAACGGCCAGCAGTATTTTCTGCATCTGCTTAACTACACCGGTACCATGCATGAGGACGGGCATGCCGTTGAATACATTGCGCCGGTAAACAATATAAAGGTTAAGTTGTCAGAAAAATTTGGAAATGTTAAGTCCCTGCGTAATATTAATACAGGCGATACCATTGAAAATTCGGGTGGAAATACGTTCAGGCTGAATCAACTGGAAATATTCTGTACATACTGTTTTCAACAAAAAGAGTAGTAATTTGTATTTGATGCACGGTCATGTTTTTAATAATAGAATTTAGACAAAAAAATGGAGGTGTACAATGTGCCATAGGAAAATTGAGAAAACGGAAGAGAGAATGAGAACAAGTTATAAGTCGCTTGATTTCACGCTCATTGAACTCCTGGTAGTGATCGCTATCATAGCAATTCTTGCAGCAATGCTGCTGCCTGCTCTTAGTTTGGCACGAGAAAAAGCAAAAAGTACGAGGTGTAAGAGTCAACTCAAACAAATAGGAACTGCAATGGCATTCTATGTTGGCGACTTTGCAAGCTGGTATCCTCAGGCGCCGAGAACAGCAGCAGGCGGTCCTTTGCCGGCCGGTTCGTCAGGCGAGAATAAC
>CAIJKT010000043.1 GCA_903821255.1 uncultured Lentisphaeria bacterium
CCGTATTTCAGAGTTTATGCAACGGGGTCAATGCTTTCGGCGTGTTTTTTAACCGGGAGATGGGGTTGTCGCTGGACCATATCGGCAAGCTGGCGGCGATCGGCGGAGTGGCGGCAGTGGCGGCAACTTATTTCTGCGCAATTTTCGTTGACCGCTGGCATCCGGTGCGGATTGTCACCTATCTGACAGTTTTCTCTTTGATCTCTTTTTGCATGAACGAGGTATGGGTTTTCGTCACTTTCAATTTTATCTGGACAACTTTTTTCTATGCCATTTCCGTAGTAATTACCATTTATACCTACATTATATGGCACCGGCTGGGCGGGGATAGGCATTTCCATCCGCCCGCGCCGTGGAGTCCGAAACTGGTGGAGGAAATACCGGTCACCCAGACCATCGGGCCGCAGACGCGCTGGATGAAGCTTGCGTTTTACATCCTTGACGCGCGCATGGCCCTGTCGACATTGTGTATCCCGTGCCTGATGTGGTGGATGCATCATAAACAGGCGATGCTGGCATTCAAATGGTTCGGGATGTTGCTGCTGCCGCTGTCGGTACTGGCATGGTTGTGGTGGTATTGGTTGAAGTGCGGCATCAGCAACGACATGGCGCGGGCGCATAACGGAACCATGCCGCGCAACGGTATTCCGCATCACGGCATGTTGATCGTAGCGGGGGCCACATATCTGCTGGCGCTCGGGTTGTGGGTGACTCAAGTCATCATCACCGTCAATTTGAATATGGAAACCGGAGCCATTGCCTTCAGCATAGCCAACGTCATTACCAGCTTCATGATTATCGGCATGATCCAGATAATGTGCCGGGTGGAGCGCTGCTACTCCACTACGATTGACGTGGAACCGATGGCGACTTAACTGTTTAATCACAAAATAATAATACAGATACAAATCAGGCACTTTTTTTTAAGATTTTCATAAATGTGGGTATTGACATTTTTTCAGCAATGCATTATAATTGTCATAGTGTTATATAACAATTTAGATATTGGATTGAAAAATGTTGAAGCAGATAGACAATAAGCTTCCGCTGCCGAAGTATTATCAGATCGGCGAGAGCATTAAGGAGAAAATTACCACCGGCGAGTTCGGCCCCGGAGGAAAACTACCCACCTGCCGGGAATTGTCAGGGTACTTCAATACAACGCTGGTGACGGTTTCGAACGCAATGCGGCAATTGGAAAGCGACGGTTACATCAGCAGAGTTCATGGCAAGGGAATGTTTGTGACCATGCCATCAACCGCAAAGGCTTCCGATGTCATCCGGCAAGTCGGGCTGGTGATGCATACCCGCGGGGATCTTTATCAAAATCTCGCAGAAGCGCTTATGCATGATTTGGAAAAATATAATATTTACACCATACCCCAGTCGCCGGTTTTACCGGAATCCGGTTTTACCCTTGCAGAAAAAGAGCAATGCCTGAAAAAATATATCGCCAATGGTTTTGATTCGCTGGTGATGGATGGTAAACGGCATCTTCCGTATAAGTTGTTGTACAAATACCGGGCTAATTTCCGTCAATTGAATTTTCTGATGCACTATGAGAGCGGACTTGATTTTCCGGAGGCCAATATCATCGTGTTTGACTACGCTAAAGCCGGTCGGCTGGCCGCTGAACATCTGCTCAGAGCCGGTCGGGAAAAATTTATCTTCTTCACTTTCGAGCAACTGTCGGAAGCTGAACGCAAGCACAACGGCTGCCGTGACAATAAAGAATGTCATGACATGTCTGCATTGCGCGGGATGAAAGCAGCCTTGCAGGAAGCAGGGCTGCCTGAATCCAGTATAACTGTCATCCGGGATGCGCCGCCGTCGAATAAAGAACCGAATATGATAGACTTTGCTGAAATATTAAAACATGGAGCATGGGGAATTTTTGCTTTGGGCGATTTTCGTGCTGTTCAAATTTACAAGGCGGCGATAAAAACAGGGTTGGATTTTAAGCAGAATATCAGCATCGTGGGTTGTTACAATACATCCTGGACGGAAGTGCTTAATCCGGCATTGACCTCGGTCTCGATTAACGAAACGAAGATAGCCCGTCTGGCTGCCGATTGCATCATTAACCGTAAAACCGGTCAACGGATAATTGTCGAACCGGAACTGATCGTCAGAGAAACATGAACTGAATTTTTAATATAAGACGAAAATATAAAATAGAAGTTTTCAAACCGCAGTTCAAGTTTTACAATTATTGAATTTATACCAGTTATAGACATTATTTATATTTAGTAAGGTAAAATGAGCAAAGATTACAGCTTTCAAACGGTTAAAAATAAATAAAGGAAAATTAACTATGAAGAAATTGAAGATTGCGATGTTGGGGGCAGGGTCCGGTTTTGTCATGAGTGTGGCGAAAGAGTTGATTGCTCATGAGATATTCAACGGCTGCGAATTCGTGTTGCAGGATGTCAGCGCGGAACGGCTTCGGGCTGCCGAAGAGACGGTTTCCGGTATTTTTAAATCGAATAAAAATATAAAGGTTTCGCTCAAGGCGACAACCGACCGTAAAAAAGCGCTTGACGGCTGCGATTACGTCATTACCTCGTGCGAAATGAACCGTTACGCCAACTGGGTGAAAGATCTGCGCATTCCGGCAAAGCACGGCGCGCATCAGGTCAAAGGGGAGAACGGCGGTCCCGGCGGCATGATTCACGCCATGCGGAATATCTGCATGTTCAGGGAAATCCTCGCCGATATGGAGAAACTCTGTCCGGACGCCTGGCTGATGAATTTCACCAATCCGATGTCGGTTCTGTGTACCTATTTCAAAAATTACTCGCCAATTAAAGCGCTTGGCTTCTGTCATCAGGTGCACGGTTCTTTCGGTGTCATCGCCGAACAACTGGGAATGCAGCCCGGCGAACTGGAAGTTATTTCCGGCGGCATCAATCATCTGAACTGGCTGTTTGATATCAGAAAAAAAGGAACTCGCGCAAGCTGTATGCAGGAGTTTCTGGACAAAGTAAGAAAATCCAAATATTGGAGAAATCGTTTTGACTCCGTACCACAGCAGATGTTCACGCTGGAGACTCTGAATACATTCAATATGTATCCTGTTGGCTACGATGACCACATTATTGAATATCTGCCGTTTTTCTGGGAAGAGGCGGAATGGAAAGAGCATCACTATGAGTCTCTGGCAGATGATTATGAGAAACTGGCGGCAAAGAAAACCCATACGCTGGAGATGCAGCGGTTATTAGGCAAAGAATATACGAAGCCGCCGTTTCCGGTTGATGCAGATCATCCGTATTACGCGGAAAAACCGTGTCAGGTAATCCTGGCGCTGGAAACCAATACCCCGACCTACTTTGACGCCATCAACATTGTGAACCACGGCGCGATCTCGAACCTGCCGTCTGATGCGATCGTTGATGTTCCCGGCATCGCCGTCGGCGGACAGGTCCGCAGCATTTATGTCGGTGAACTGCCGGCCGGGCCGCAGGAAATCTGCCGCCGCCAGATCACGCTGCATGAAATGATCGCCAAAGCAACGCACGAGGGCGACGACAGTCTGGCGGTGCAGGCGCTGTGTCTCGATCCGTATGTCCGCAGCCTGTCCCAGGCCAGAAATATCTGGGCGGATTTTCGCAAGGAATATAAAGACTATCTGACAACCTTTAAGAAATGAATAGATAAATTGCGATAAGTTGACTATGTAAACATTTGCATCAGGCAACTTTATGCAATGGCCGACTGGATTTATAAGCAGGGAGCCGGATCAGGATTGAGATTTTTGATACTGGTCCGCCTGATTAACTGCCCATGAACTTTAATGCTATCCGGCTGTTTGCCGGTCTCCACCCATTCATTGAGCATGAGAACGGCCTTGCCGCCTAGTTCAGCAGCCGGTTCACTGACAGTACTAAGTCCGGCGCCGGCGGCAGACGGCCACGATAAATCATCATAGGAGATTACTGAGACGTCATCCGGTATCCGCAGATTAAGTTTGCCGCATGCTTCGTATAACTTGTCCGCCCGCCAGTCGCGGGCGACAAATAATGCAGCCGGGCGGGGCAGGGCGCCGAGCCACCGGATCATTTCCTCCGTAATGCCATTGCCTTCCCAAAAGAATATATGCTCCGGGTTTAACAGAATGTCCTCTTCAGCCATGGTTCCTTTAAGTCCGGCGAGCATTTCTTTAAAAATAAAGCTGTCTGCCGGTCCGCTGAGCATTCCGATATTGCGGTGACCATGGTTAAGAAGCTCCCGTCCTGCGATGCGCCCGATTTCCCGGAAATTCACTTGAGTACATGGCAGTTTTTCCGCGGCCTCCGAGTTGGCTGTCACTACGGGTATTCCATAGCGCAATAGCAAATCCAGATTCACCAGCTTAAAATGTTCGACAATGATGATGCCCTGATATTCGCCGCGGGCATAGCGTTCAATCAATGGTTCAGTGGACGAATTTTTATCCGCAAAAGAAAGTGCCATTTCTACCCCGCTGGAATCAGCCATGGTGGAGATGCCGTCAAGTATCCGCAAGTGCTCGGACGAGTGGCTCAACGTAAAATTTGAATTTTCAATTACCAGAATCCGGCGGAATCTGTGCTTTGCCACAGGGGAAACGCGGGCGCCGCGGCCTCGTTCAAGGCGGATATAGCCCATGGAG
>CAIJKT010000044.1 GCA_903821255.1 uncultured Lentisphaeria bacterium
GCCCCGCTTGCGGGTCCCGCGAATGCGGGAGAGAAAAGCAAGAAAAGTGAAAGACATTGTGCTCAACAACACTCCAAAGTGTCGGAATGCTGGCTGTCCAGAATGGAAAAATGGATTTCTCTGTGTCTGTGGTCAGGCACTGTCCAAAATGTGCAGAACGGCTGTCCAGAATGACGAAGAGCGAGAAAAGTTGAAAGCGAGAAAAGCAAGAAAAGTGAAAGACATTGTGCTCAACAACACTCCAAAGTGTCGGAGTGCGGAAGCCCGCGAATGCGGGAGTGAAAAGCGAGAAAAGCAAGAAAAGCGAGAAAAGTTGTGAACGCGGGAAATGCAGAACGAGGGGCTAGAATGGAGGGTTATGCTTTGTCATAACCGGGATTGGAAAACGGTTGCCACAGAGCGGACGGCTGTCCGGTTAGGGTGTCCAGAATGACGAAGAGCGAGAAAAGTTGAAAGCGAGAAAAGCAAGAAAAGTGAAAGACATTGTGCTCAACGACACTCCAAAGTGTCGGAGAGGTTGTCCAAAATGGGTTTGGCGCAGGCGCCATCCGGCAATATCCCGGAACTCCCAGATTAAGAAAAACGTTGTGCTCAACGGCACTCCAAAGTATCGGAGTGCGGGCGGTTGTCCGGTTTGTTATGCCGGCCGCACGGGCCGGGAGGCGTGTCCAAAATGGCCGGGTCCGTGAAAACTTTTACCGGAATCATTAATCCCGCGTTTGCAGTATGGGGCTTTTGGCAATATTTTTTAGAGTTTAAATCACAATGCATTATGGAGTATGAATTGAACAAGATTATTAAAATACCGGTCGGACTGGGAGAGCGTTCCTATGATATTATCGCCGGACAGGGAATTCTCGGCAGCGCCGCGGAATATCTTGCGCCATTTGTCAAAGGGCGCAAATGTCTGCTGCTGACGGATTCCAACGTCGGGCCGATTTACGCGAAAAAGGTCTCTGAAATGCTCACGGCTGCCGGCGCGGAAGCATTTACTTTCACCTTTCCGGCGGGCGAAGAAAACAAAACGCTGGAAACTGTCGGCGGCATCTGCAGTTATGCCGTGAAGCACGGGCTTGACCGCTCGTCGCTGATTGTCGCGCTCGGGGGCGGCGTCTGCGGCGATATTGCGGGGTTTGCGGCGGCGATTTACATGCGCGGCATTAATTTTATCCAGATTCCGACCACGCTGCTGGCGGCGGTTGATTCCAGCGTCGGCGGCAAAACCGGCGCGGATCTGCCCGAAGGTAAAAACCTGATCGGCGCCTTCTGGCAGCCGAAACTGGTCTTGATGGACCCGGAAGTGCTCACCACCCTGCCGTTTAAAGAAATCCGGTGCGGCCTGGCGGAAGTCGTCAAATACGGCGTGATCATGGATGCCCCGCTGTTTGAGAAACTTGAGCAGAACACGGACAAGCTGAATGCCGTCGATCTGCAATTTTATACTGAAATCATCGCCCGCTGCTGCGAATTGAAAGCTCAGGTTGTCGCCGCGGACGAACGCGAAGGAGGGCTTCGCGCGATCTTGAATTACGGGCATACCTTCGGCCATGCGGTCGAACTGGTTTCAAATTTCTCACTCGCCCACGGCGAGGGGGTGGCCATCGGCATGAACATGGTGGCGGAACTTGCCGTTGGAGCCGGACTGCTCGACCGGGCCGTTGCGGTCCGGCAGCGCAAGCTGCTGGAGAAAATCGTGCTGCCGTGCTCCTTCCCCGCCGGCGGCGATCCGGAAAAAATCTATGCCGGAATGCTGAAAGACAAGAAAAAAGTGGGCAGCCGGTTGAACCTGATCATTCCGCTGGAAATCGGAAAGGTTGAGATCAGAAGCGGATTTGAGCCGGCCGCCATCATCAATGCGATCAGGTGCTGCTGTGAATGACCGCGAAGCCTGCATTATTTTAAACATGGTCTCCGGCATCGGCTCCGCCCGGATGCAGGCGCTGCTGAACCGTTTCGAGACTCCGGCCAATATTTTTGCGCAGTCGGCGGCCAGTATCGCCGGCGTCAAAGGCATCGGCCAGGAACTGGCGGAGAAAATCGCCAACTGGCGCAGCGGGATTGACCTTTACGGCGAACTGGAAATGGCCGAAAAGGGCGGCGCGAAAATCATTACGGTCGTGGACCGCGAATATCCGGCCATACTCAAGGAAATTTACGATCCGCCCATCTGTCTTTACGTCAGGGGAACGCTGCCGGATTTCAGCTCCAATACGCTGGCGGTGGTCGGTTCCAGGCGCATGACCGCTTACGGCAGAAAAATGGCCGCCCATCTGACCGAAGCCGCGGTTTACGCCGGCTGGAAGATCATCTCCGGCCTGGCTTACGGCGTTGATGCGGTGGCCCATCAGGTGGCGGTCGATTTGAAGGGCATTACAGTCGCGGTGCTTGGCGGCGGCCTGGCGCGGGTGCATCCGCAGGACCATGTGCCGCTGGCCCGGCGCATTGTGGAAAACAACGGCGCGCTGATCAGCGAGTATCCGATGCGGTTTCCGGTCAGCCGTCAGTCCTTTCCCCGCCGCAACCGGATTGTCTCCGGCCTGAGCCGTGCCGTGCTGGTGGTGGAGGCCGGAGTGGACAGCGGCGCGCTGATAACCGCCGCAACTGCTTTAGAACAAGGACGTTCGGTGTTTGCCGTCCCCGGCATGGCTGACAACCCGCAGGCGCGCGGCTGTCACAAGCTGATCAAGGAAGGGGCGAAACTGACTGAGGATTTCGAAGACATTCTGCAGGATTTCGAGTTTCTGCCGGGCTTCGGCGGCGTGAAAGAGCAGCCGCGCGAGTATCTGGACGAATCCGGCGAGGACGATGCAGCCATACCCATGCCCGATACTTCCGGCATGTCCGAGGAAGAGCAGAAGATCACCCGGGCGCTGGCATTGGAAAGCAAGTCTTTCGATGCGCTGTCGTCGGAAACCGGCATTGCCGCCGGCACGCTGCTGGGCACATTGATGAAAATGGAGATCAAAAAGCAGGTTCTGCAAACCCCCGGCAAGGTCTATTCGCTGCGCCGCTGATACAGTTCCATGCTCAGACTGCGCCGCAATGCAGCAGGTAAATTCCCCAATAGGCCAGCGCCGAACATATTGCGGTCAGCGGAATTGTCAGCACCCATGCCCACATAATCCGGCGGGCTGTTCCCCAGCGCACAGACTTGGCCCGCTCCGCCGTCCCCACGCCCATGATTGAGCTGGCGATAACGTGCGTGGTTGAAACGGGGATTCCGAAGTGGGCAGTTCCCATAAGCACCATCGAAGCCGCCGACTCGGCACAAAATCCCTCAACGGCGCGGATCTTGGTTATACCGGTTCCCATCGTCTTGACGATCCGCCAGCCGCCGAACATGGTGCCAAAACCAATTACGGCATAACATGAAAACGCGACCCAGCCTTTGATTTCCAGATTCGTTGCGCTTCCGCCGCATACCAGCGCCATTGAAATAATCCCCATCATTTTCTGCGCATCATTGGTCCCGTGACCGAGGCTGTAGCAGGAAGCTGAACACAATTGCATATACCGGAAAACCTTGCTGGATTTATTGTAAGGCAGCTTCCGGAACAGATTCAAGACCAGCAGAGTGACAGCCATGCCGCCGAGCATTCCGAGCATCGGGGCAATAATGATAAAGGCGATAATCGGCAGAATCCCGGTAACGTCGAGCCGTCCGTCTTTTATCGCAACACTGCCTAGAAAAATGATTTTCGGCCCGGCCGCTGCAAGGCCGGCGCCAATCAGACCGCCGACAAGGGCATGGCTGCTGGAAGACGGCAGCCCGAACAGCCAGGTTATGACATTCCATAAAATCGCACCAAGCAATGCGCCGAGCAGCAGCAGCAGCTTGGATTCCGGCGTCGGCAGAATGTCCAGATTGATAATTCCGGAACTGACCATTTTGGCAATCGCATGGCCAAAGGCAAAATAACCGACAAAGTTGGCAAATCCGGCAAGTATAACCGCCTGCAGCGGAGTAAGTGTTTTCGCCACTACAACCGTGGCGATTGAATTGGCGGCATCATGAAATCCGTTTAAGAAATCGAACAGCAGCGCCAGCACTATCACCAGTACCATTAATATCGCCAATGAGGTCATTTTTACTCCAGGATGGATTCGTTATTCAACCGTGTTTAATCTTGATGCCGCGGACCAGTTTGCCGATGTAATCGATACTGTCAACCACTTCTTCCAGCAACTCGTAAAGTTCCTTCAGCTTCGTCATTTCAATGGTCTGGAAATTGTCATCCCGGCCGAACAAGTCCGCCATGCAGTTGTGGAACAAGTCATCCGCCTGTTTTTCCAGGTGGTGCAGCGCATCAACTTTTTTCCGTACCTGTTTTCTGGTCCGGAGTTCATGCACCAGGTCGGCTTGCAGTTTGGCGCTGGTGGAGATGATTTCCGCAAATTTGCAAATATTCAGCGGCATTTTGCGCATGTTATAGAATTCTATTTTCCGGGAGACGCCTTTCAGGATATCCAGGGCCAGGTCCATATTCATCGCCAGGGTATGGATGTCTTCACGGTCAAGAGGTGTGATAAAAGTGCGGCCGAGCTCCTCGATGATGGTTTCCTCGACGTTGTCGCCTTTCTGTTCGTAATCCCTGATGGCATAAAGACGTTTCTTTATTTCGTCTTCGGACAGGCTTTCAATATGGACGACCAGATCGGTTAAAGCATTACTGCTGTTCAAGATGAAGTCACTCATCTGATCAAGGTAATCGAAAAATTTGGTTTCGCGCGGAAGCAGCAGATCCAGCAGATTAAATTTCATCTTCTAAAATTCCTTAATGTTATGACAGATTCTCTGTTTAACTTCATCTCTTCAAAAGAACAATTTTCTGAAAGCGTCTTCCACGGAAGTACGCCCGACGGCCTCATAAGTTCTCCCGTCAACCAGCTTTATGCTGTCGCGGTTCGGAACCGTGCCGCGTTCAGTTTTTTCGATCCTGAGCGTGACCGGGAACTTGGCTTTCGGCGGCTTGATCGCCTTGATTTTCTTGATCGCCTCAACCGTCTTCTTTTCAATCAGTTCGTGAGCTTTGGCCGCAGAAAGCATTCTGGCGGACTGGCAGCCCAGTCCTTTCTTAACCTGACAGGTGACAACGTCCGGATGGAAAAGTACGGCTTCTTCGCAGAGTTTATCGTCGCCGGAGGTCATGATTACGGGGATGCCTTTATCGGCGGCAATCAACGCATCAAGCCCGAACTCCCCGACTTTTTTGCCGTTAATCCAGAGATTCTGGATCTCGCGGGAAGAATAGGAGTGTTCCAGCAGGCCTTCAAAAGTTCCGGCCATGGCGTGGTAACCCAGCAGGATCAGGCCGGCGGAACCGGCAATCCCCGGAAAGCGCTCCCGGTAACCGTTGCCTTGAATCAGTTCAGCCCTGGGATCCAGCTCTTCCCAGAGGATATTGGTTCCGCTGCTATGACCGTCACAAACGATTACTTCCGCCGCCCCTGCCTTAAAACAGCCTCTGATACAGGCATTGACGTCCTGGGTCAGCAGCTTCTGTCCCAGCGGGTAATTTGCACTTTCCGAAAGCACAAAAGAACTGCCGCTGATGCCGCTGACGCCTTCCATGTCGGCAAAAATATAAAATTTCATTGTAATCCCTTTTAAAATACTGTCAAAATTAATTTCAAGCATTTAATATATACCTGTTTAGTACTAAAAGCAAAGCTGAAAGGCTGAGTTTGAATTGGTAATCCCTGTATTGCCGGAAGACAATATGCCGTCAAAAACATATATTACGGCGGTAAAATAAGCCGTTACCAACATTCTGCCCAAATAACCTTTCTGTTGTTACAAAAATGTGCTCACAAGCCGCCGCTATTACATTTTTGTAATTTTAAAAACTATTCCTAAAAAACGCTTTTCTTTTGTAATATTCTTTTTATAAATGATTTATGAATATTTATAATTTGTTGGCATGGCATTTGCTACATAAACTGGCAACGTTCGTAAAATATAAACTTCAACAGAAGGAACGAAAGGAAATGAAAAAGACCGAGGCTCTAATCAAGCCGGAACTGGTAAATGCGCCCAATAGGCTGTTTGATGGAAAAAACCGCGCTGGACGACAACAACGACAACAAAGTGTGTTTGCAGGTTGATTACTCAGGATCTTCTTTTGCGGCAGTTTTTTTTAATTCGCATGAAGAGATCATCCCGGGCAAAATAAGCTATATCTCAATAACATTTAATTTTTTTTGAAATAATATTCAGGAATTCAATACTATGAAACGATTAATGAAAATCAAAAACTACAAAGTCCTGCTGACTGCGTTGCTGCTTATGGCGGGCTGCGCAGTATTATTTGCAGATGCAGTACCTGCGCCTGCAGTACCGGCAACAACTGCAATACAGCCCGCGGCAGCGCCTGTGGCGGCAACGGCGGCCGCGATATCGAAAGTCAATGCCGGCGATACGGCCTGGGTGCTGGCTTCGGCGGCGCTCGTAATGTTAATGACGGTTCCCGGACTGGCCTTCTTTTACGGCGGACTGGTCAGAAAGAAAAACGTGCTGTCCATTCTTATGCAGTGTTTTGCCATTATGTGCCTTATCAGCATACACTGGGTCGTAATCGGCTACAGCCTGTCCTTCGGGCCTGACGTTGGCGGCAAGGGGCTGATCGGAAGTTTAAGCTGGGCGTTTCTCAACGGCGTCGGACTGGAGCCGCATGATTTCTATGCCACCACCATCCCGCATCAGGCTTTTATGATCTTCCAGTGCATGTTTGCCGTAATCACCCCGGCGCTTATTATCGGGGCGTTTGCCGAGCGCTTGAAGTTCTCCAGTTTCTGCGTATTCACTCTGCTCTGGGCAACATTTGTTTATGACCCGCTGGCACACTGGGTATGGGCCAACGGCGGCATCCTCGGCACGGCCGGCGGCATGGGCGCGCTGGACTTTGCGGGCGGCACCGTGGTACATATTAACGCCGGGATGGCGGCACTGGCCGCAGTTCTGATTCTCGGCAGGAGAAAAGGATTTCCGGAGAAGATTTCGCCGCCGCATAATCTGCCGTTTGCAGTACTTGGCGCCGGCCTCCTGTGGTTCGGCTGGTTCGGGTTCAATGCCGGAAGCGCGCTGGCGGCAAACGGCCTGGCGGCGAGCGCATTCGTTGTGACTCATATCGGGGCTGCGATAGCAGGGATTACCTGGGCGGTCATGGACTACATATTCAATAAGCGCCCGACCGTTCTCGGGATTATCACCGGAGCGGTTGCAGGACTGGTCGCGATTACCCCTGCTTCCGGGTTCGTAAACCTGGCCGGAGCTTTCGGCGTCGGTATCGGCGCCGGTGTGATCTGCTACCTTTCAGTGGCATTTCTCAAGCCCAGATTCCATTATGATGATTCGCTGGACGCTTTCGGCGTTCATGGCGTCGGCGGTATCTGGGGCGCAATTGCAACCGGTATTTTCGCGACTACCAGCGTCAACAGCGGCGGCGCGAACGGCCTGCTGTACGGCAATCCCGGCCTGCTCTGGATTCAAATCAAAGTCGTCCTCATTACTATGGTTTTCTCGTTTGTCGCATCATTTATCCTGTTTAAGCTGGTGGACAAGGTAATGGGTCTGCGGGTTACCGACCATGAAGAACGCATCGGGCTGGATCTGAGCGAACACCGCGAAGCGGCCTACACAATACTTGAATAACGGAGGTTTACCATGAAATACATCATTGCGGTCATTCAGCCGGACAGGCTGGACGACGTGTTGCAGAAGCTCGAAGAGAAGGAGATTCATCTCGTCACCGTTTCCAGCGTCATGGGGCGCGGCAGACAAAAGGGTATTCCCGCAGTTTACCGCAGTCACAAGGAGGCCGGCAGCCTTTTAAAGAAAACGAAGCTGGAGATCGCCGTGAATGACGATTACGTGAATGCGGCGATTGAGGCCATCGTCCAGGGTGCGCAGACCGGCGAGATCGGCGACGGCAAGATCTTCATCATCAACCTGGATGAATGCATCCGCATCCGCACCCAGGAAACAGGGCATCTTGCAATAGGATAAGTAATCAAAATATACATTTCCCGGACTGTCTGGAAAACAGCCGGGAATATTATCAAGTTCATCAAAACATAATAAAGGGGGGCTTTAAGATGTACGGAAAAGAAATTTTCTTCAGAAACGGGCGATTTACTTGCACCATTGGGAAATCAAACCGCTGTCAGGAACCGCAATGCCGGCAATTTCAACAATGACCACTTAGTAAATTACAGGTTTTGAAGATGAAAAAAGTAATAATTGAATACAAAATGCTGATCCCGGCGATATTATTTATATTAGGCGCATTTCTGATTTTTGCCCGGCAGACATCAACACCGGCAATGATGACAATGGCGTCCATTCAGCTTCCTGTGGCGGCTCAGGCGGCCGCCGCATCCAATACCATGGCGATTCACCCTGTGGCGGTTCCGGCTCAAACTGCGGCCGCCGCTCCAATTTCCAGGGTCAATTCGGGCGATACGGCCTGGGTGCTGGTTGCAACCGCCATGGTCATGCTGATGACCGTGCCCGGCCTGGCGTTTTTCTATTGCGGACTGGTGAGAAAGAAGAACGTCCTGTCGATTCTCATGCAGTGCTTTACTATAATGTGCATCCTGAGTCTGCATTGGGTGATCATCGGTTACAGCCTGGCATTCGGGCCCGACCTCGGCGGCAAGGGGCTGATCGGCGGCATGGAATGGGCGTTTCTCGAAGGCGTCGGACTGGAGCCGCATAATTTTTACGCGACAACCGTTCCGCACCAGGTGTTTATGATCTTCCAGTGCATGTTTGCCGTAATCACCCCGGCGCTGATTATCGGCGCGTTTGCCGAAAGAATAAAATTTTCCAGCCTCTGTGTGTTCGTGCTGCTGTGGGCGACGCTGGTGTATGATCCGCTGGCGCACTGGGTATGGTCCAACGGCGGGTTTCTCAGCACGGCCGGCGGCATGGGCGTCCTGGACTTCGCCGGCGGCACTGTGATCGAGATCAATTCCGGCATGGCGTCCCTGGCGGCGGCGCTGATTATCGGCAAGCGGAAAGGCTACCCGGACAAAATCTCCCCGCCGCATAATCTGCCGTTTGCGGTGCTCGGCGCCGGGCTGCTCTGGTTCGGCTGGTTCGGGTTCAATGCCGGCAGCGCGATGGCGGCAAACGGCCTGGCCGCAAACGCGTTTGTGACGACTCATCTCGCGGGGGCGACCGCTGCCGTCGCCTGGGCGATTATGGACTGTATTTATAATAAGCGGCCGACGGTCCTCGGGATCATCACCGGCGCGGTGGCCGGACTGGTCGCGATCACCCCGGCCTGCGGCTTTGTCAATTTGCGCGGCGCCATCGGCATCGGGCTCGGGGCCGGAGTTTTGTGCTACCCGGTGGTGGCTTTCCTGAAACCGAGGTTCAACTATGATGATTCGCTGGACGTGTTCGGCGTCCACGGAATCGGCGGCATCTGGGGCGTGATCGCCACCGGGCTTTATGCGACGACCAGCGTCAACGACGCTGCCGCAAACGGCTTGTTCTACGGCAATCCGGCGCAGTTCTGGATTCAATGCAAAGCCGCCGGGATTACTATTGTTTTCTCCTTTGTCGTGTCGTTTATACTGCTGAAAGTGGTTGACGCGGTGATGGGGCTGCGGGTTACCGACCATGAAGAACGCATCGGGCTGGATCTCAGCGAACATCGCGAAACAGCTTACACAATACTTGAATAACGGAGGTTCAACATGAAATACATCATTGCGGTCATTCAACCGGACAGGCTGGACGACGTGCTGCAGAAACTCGAAGAAAAGGAGATCCATCTGGTCACTGTCTCCAGCGTCATGGGCCGCGGCAGACAAAAGGGTATTCCCGCAGTTTACCGCAGCCATAAGGAGGCAGGCA
>CAIJKT010000045.1 GCA_903821255.1 uncultured Lentisphaeria bacterium
CACCGGGGTTGTCCTCCAGAAAGAATCAAGGATGTCCGCGAATTCAAAATGACAGCTCAGGTTATAATACTTTTTCAAGATATCCTGCGTCCATAAGTCACCCATTTCTTCCGCTATGCATTTATAAATATCGTCATCGTCCGTCAATGGATTATCATGTGCTTTCTGTGCGAAAAGCAGGCTTGGCCAGATACTCTCAATCAGCGGCCAGCACGCCTGCCAGCAGCAGGTCATAAAACCCATTCCGGAATTAGCACTGGTTTCTTTCATGAAAGTCTTTATATGACTGTTTTTCTCACCCATATTTGCCAGAAATGAACCCTTCTCCGGATAGGAAAGCATTGATGCCACAACATCAAATCCCTTGTCTCTGAACCAGCTGAAATAAGGGAACCCGCGGCAGCTTTTCCAGTTGTCATCCATATCCCAGTAATTTTTGAATAATTCGACATGGCCAATTGGCAGTTCATTTTTTTCCTTCACCATGCTGACGCGAAACATCTTTTCAAGATCCCCGGACATTTTGGAACGGTCGAGCATAAAAGTGTCAGTCATGCCCCCGCCTATTGAAATAAAGGGAACCCGTTCAGCGCCGCTCCAGTAATTCCAGTAAAATATTATAGTATCCTTGTCCATTTCGTCAATGGCTTCGGGATAACGTATGATCATGTCCGACCATATTGCAATTCTGAGTCCTTCGGCTTTTAATCTTTCAGTCAATTTGTTTACAAATTGAACATAGAGCCTGGAAATGCCATGTCTGGTAACGAAATCGCTTGTTTCCGGAGCGCGGCCAAGATTGAACATTTCATCGCCGCCGAGGTGAATGATTTTGCTGGAAGGATGAAATTGCAGTAGATTTTCAGTTGACCGGCAAATAATTTCAAAGGATTCCCGCGCAAGAAGATTTAGAGATCCGTTGCCGTCAGCCAGATGTTTATATTTCTCCACTTTGAGCAAATAGTCAATATGAGAGAAAGACAAGCCTTTTGGAATCAGTTCAATGCCGGATTCTTCCGCGTATGAATCAATCGCGCTTATTTCTTCTGGAGTGTATGTGGATTCGGATTTCAGTTCCGGGAAATCAGTATAAGGAAAAACATTTTCATATTCGATCATAACTGCGTTGAACCCGGCAGCTTTAAACTTTATGAATAATTCCCTTATATGCTCAGTCCTCAAGGTATATGGACAGAGTCTCAGGTGTTGTATTTTAAGCGATGTCATTTTTACTTTCCTGTTGCAAAAACATTTGACTCGATTAATATTTTATGGTCTTCAGCATGATATGCCTGACCGGGTTCGGCGTATCTCCCAGCGATACGATGAAGGCGTTATTTCCCGGACGCACAGGCAATATCAATTCTCCGGAAACAGGATCGGTTAGCGGCTTGACCGGCACTCCGTCAACTTCTAATTTGTCCGGCATTCTGGCGGAATAAATCCGCAGTTCGCCTTTGTCCTCTGCCCGGCAGTTCAATTCAACTCTATTTTGAACCGGGTTGAACAGCGCTCTGGAGAGGTTTAAATCCATGCATCTGGTAATGAAGACATCCGGGTTTCTGCGGAAAATAAGTCCGCTGAAGTCGCGGGGGATGTTGATCCCCACCCAATCCCGGAGGTATCTGTTTTTATATTTTTCCCAGCTGTCATGCGCAAAAATCTTCATTTTGTCAGCCGGATATCCGAAATAGCCTAAAGGTATCAGGCACTCCGTAGACATGAGAGTTTTTCCGTCTTTACCGATAGAGTCCGGAACCAGGCTTTCATTGATATACTTGACGACAGCGTCATTGGCATAGCGTTTGTAAAGAAGAATCAACTCTTCCGGAATACCCTGTGTTGAATCGAATATTTCGTTTGCCCACAATGCTTTCCCGCTGCCTTGCTGGAAATAATCCGGTCCCTCGTTTTCGCCAAAACCGGTAACAATTGAGATGGAGTCAGGGTTGTTGATCAGATTATGCTGTTTAATGTATTTAGTGAAATAAAGCCTCATCACTGATGGCAGCATTCTTTTGGCGCCGCGATAGAGCGCCTGACGATAAGTAACATCGTCTCCGGCGATTTGCGCCAGCCTGGCAAATTTTGTCATGGCGCCGTATTCGCAATTCAGCATGTCAATATAAGCGCCGGTACCGGTTTCACGGCAGCTTGAGGCATGAAATGCCCAGTCATCGCCGACAAGCATGAACCGCATTGCCTGTTTATAGAAATTCCAGTTGCCCCTGATCAAATCGCTCTGTCCATAATGGTCGGCAAGCTGTTGAGCTATATTGACAATCAGAAAGCATGCCTCGTTTTCATCACCATAATCGAGATTGGAGCCGAATCCGGCAGCATAAACCGTATTATGCGGATAATAGCTGTTGAAGTAGAGCGGATACCGGATACCGCTGAACGGTTCCTGACGCCAGCGCGTTGCAGCTTTGAACTGGAACCGTTCAATTGGTTCCATATAGCGGATGCGTACGCGGTTTTGCAGCAAGGCCAGGTTGGAAGGACTCAGAAATACGGAGCCTGCAAGGCTCGGGCCAAGTCCAAAACACCATGCAAACAAGTCCACATTGGAACCTGCATATTTGCCTGTCGGAGCGGCCGGTGTCCAGTCTTCCATCCGGATAGAGCCTCCGGAAGACCATTTTATCCCTCCTGAGAAAGCCTCGTTGACCAGTGCGGATATCTCAGGTTCATTGTTTACATTGACATGGGAGAAACTGTCCAGCGCAGGTACCGGCAGCGACCATGCGACAGTATCCTGTCCATCGATGCCGCAGAGCGGTCCGTATTTTGTGACAATGCCATAATCGGTCAGATTATCAACCGGATCGACCAGCAAGCCCTGAGCGTAAGCTGCCAGCGGCGGCAGAATCGCGTATGGTTTTTTCGGTGTATTCCAGTCGTCCTTGATTGCCTGATGCCGGGTACGGCTTATAATACGGATTTTTGCCGCAGATTTATCAATAGCGAATATTTCATCGCACCCAACCGGGAAATTCAGAGCCTTTGCAGATGCATCCGTGATTCTCTTAAGCACATCATCCGGAAGTCTGGAATTCCATTCTGTTTTTTCCAGGCTGAATTTCCCCCATGGCCAGCCGGCCACAACAGCGCCGAGATTATTAGCGGACATAAAAGTCAGGCTGTTTACAATCCTGCCGGCACGCTGAATATTTATCTCCTCCACCTGATGCTCAAAGACCAGCAGGAGCGGACGGGAATCTTTAGCTGACCAGAGCAGCAGCCAGGGGGCGCTCCATGCGCCGTCACGTTTTAAACTGTAAAGAATATCGCCTGACCCGGTAAGGTCGGCAATCCTGGTGCCTTCCTTTGTCCTCCAGGCTGCAAATTCAGCGACATTTTCCAGAGCCAGGGTGGTTTTAGGACTGTTGAAATCGTAGCGTATAAAGGGATAAAGAAGTGACATCGTCAGGCGGCGGATGTCGCCATTGGCGCCGGTTATCACGCCGCTTTTATGTGTCCAGTCTATCGAATCGTATACCAGCTTTTCCGGCTCCTGACTTTTGCTGTCCCTGACCGTAATGCGCGGAACGGAGTTGATACTGCCGGAGAGATATGTATTATTCAGCAGTATTTTTATTTCATTTATCGCGCCGAACTTGACGGCATCCGCCGGTATCTTATATTTGCGCGGAGCCTCCCAGTAATTTTTAACCGCCTTGGTGGTTTCCCCGATCATAATACCATTGAACCAGGTCTGATCCAGATCGTCAATTCCTTTTTCCACCTCAAAATAAAAATCCTTCCCTTTCCATTCCGGTGGAATTTCTATTTGTGCGGAATATTCAACTATGCCGATATCATTCCAGGTAAAATCGAAGTTGACATCCTGCCGGATAAGTTTGGGGTTGTTTGCGGCAGCGCCGGAAATGCCGCGGGTATTCCACTTGAATATTGATATTTTCGGGGAAGTCCCGGAACCAAACCGGTATTCCTGAGAACCATTAGTTACACTAAGCCATCGAGTGAGGTTGTCACAAAGCAGACCCTCGCCGACAAGATACCCGAAACGGCCAAAGTTTTCCACTGACATGCCTGTTTCATATTGAAGATTATCAGCCCTGCAAATGGCAGAGGCTGCATTCTGCATGGCGGAGAGTTCTTGTGCGGCCATTGCAATATTCTCCAGCTCAACAGCTTTTTTTAGCGCTGAGTAGTGTGCCGCGAGAGTATTCTTGCCTGAAGCGATTTTTGCGGACTCCAGAACATCGGCAGTCAAGGCTGATTTAGCGTAAATATCATCAGCCCGGTCGGCGATGGACAGCAATTCGAGTTTATCAAGAGCACCTTTTTTTCCGGACAAGTAGCCAATGGTGCGCAGGGTGAACAGGTCGTAGAACGCACTATCCTGTAACAAACCTGCTCCGGTGGTCAGCATGGAATAAATAACTTTACCTTTGCCGGAATAGCCTTCCGCGACTGCCGGCATGCCGCTGTCAAATGCTATTAGAACATCTCCATTTTTCATTGCGCTGTTACGGTAAATACCATAGCCGGCCGGGTTAATGCTTTGGCCGGCCAGGATGGGATGCGTACTGTTTTTTATCTGTAATTTCTGACGGACAGGGAGCCCGTACATGGCAAAATGATTGAGTTTTACCGGAAGCAATTCTAGAATTTCATCATCCGGAACATCGCCGGTGACAAGCAAATTTTTCCCGGATTTTACCGCTGCCGCAATTTGAGCGGCGACATGGCTTTTAGTGGTGCGCCCGTAAACAATGACATCCGCGTCAGTCATTTCCTGAACTATGACCGCCTGGCGGGGTAACTTTTCTATTAGCATTGCCCGGAAACCGGCGTATGCATTGTTGTCTTTAGTTGATACTCCTGAAGCAAAGCGGTTGCTGAATTCAGTGGACAAATCCTCATTATCATAATCAAAATATATCTTGATGGCATCGTTATTTACAACTTCCGCTGGAACATTCACGGGATAGACAACGATTTCCGAGCTGCCGCTGGTAGCTGCCACTTCATCGGCGCTGACAATTCTAACGTCCGCAATTTCGACCGTTCCGGTATGGCCTTGTTTCTCATTAGTATTATTGATGATGAATTTTATCTGTTTTATACTCCACAGCCTGTCGCTCAGCTTGAAATCAACACTCAGACTTAAACAAGCGTTTTTTGCCGAATCGCTGTCTGTTTTCAGCGAGGGGCCGTAATAATGCTTGCCGTCATCCATTACCAATACCGGCGTAATAACTGTGGCGGAGCTATTCCTGCTGCCGCGATATCGGAACCATAATTTTTTAATGGCAGGTTCATTTAAACTGGTATCGAGAAGTGCTGTGGCATAGGTATTGCCGTCAATGTTGCGCAAAATGGACATCTTAAAGCCGTTCTGTCCGTCAATATTGACTTTTTCGATCTGCCCGTGTCCGCGTGTTCCCGCATTGATTAACGTCCATTCATCTGCAGTTGCATAACAGACGCTCACGCTTAGCAATACGGCGGCAATAACGATATTTTTAAAAAACATGTTTCAAATATTCCTGTGCTTATTTACATGTTTCCAAATCAGTGATTTCGATTTTAGCCTGATGCCCGGTGGTTTCATTGGTATTGTTGATTATGAATTTGATCTG
>CAIJKT010000046.1 GCA_903821255.1 uncultured Lentisphaeria bacterium
AAAATGACGACGCTCTTTGCTCGGAGATCCAGCATCTTATAAATCAGAATTTTCCGACGGTTTTAATGTGTCACGCCCCCTCCGGCAATAGAATTTCAAATGTCAGTACCGTAATCCCGAATTATTTTCAGGGCGGTTATTCAATGACGCAATATCTTATCGGGAAAGGTTATCGCAAGATTATCTTTTTATCGGTAAAAGAGATTTTTCACCGCCAGGATATAATGGACCGATATGAAGGCTACAAAAAGTCCCTTCATGACAATCATATTCCGTTTATGGAAGATCTGGTTATCAATATAGACGGGAATGACCCTATAAACGGTTTTTTCAATGATGGCTGCAAGGCGGCAAATGATATCATTCCATTGATAGAACCTCAAACTGCGGTTTTCGCCATCGGCGATTCCTGTGCGATCGGTTTGATGCGCGGATTAAGGGAACGCGGTATTTCAACGCCTGAAGACCTGGGCATTTGCGGGTTTGATGATATCGAACTGGCGGCGCAGTGGGGCATTGATCTTACCACGATCAGAGTTGATTTTGAGTCACTGGCTAAACAAACCGCAAGGATCATTATTGCGAAAATAAGTGAACCGGAAAACCGGAACGTCGAACATGTCATTTGTCCAGTTGAATTAGTGCCACGCAAAAGCGCTTAACACAAAGGAGTTATAATCATGAAAAAGTGGTCATCATTGTCCAGTCTCCATCGTACTTCATGCCCGGAGCAGCATCGTTCCGGGCCGGCCTGGACTCCTCGTAATGAGCAGAGAGTAAAAAATTTCACGCTCATCGAACTCCTCGTGGTGATCGCGATCATCGCGATCCTCGCCTCAATGCTGCTGCCGGCGCTGAACAAAGCGCGGGAAAAAGCCAAGACTGCGAAATGCTTAAGCAACCTTAAGCAGTCCGGCCTGGCGCTGACAATATATGCGAATGACTGGCGGGGCTGGATGCCGAATGTTTGCGGCGCAATAACCTGGGGGCAGTCGTTAGCGACTCTGAGATATGTGCCGTTATCTTCTAACAGTCTGGCATGCCCAACTATTAGTCCATTCAAGTTCATCGATTATAGTCACACATATGGAATGTGGACATATGACACGCCCAACTATCAACTGAACCTGTGGAAGACCAAGAGCACCAGCGGGATACCATATATCGCCGGGAAAAGCTCATCTCAAATAGTAATTGCTGATTCGGCCAGTGACGCCACTGCCGCCGCATCCCAGGTCTATCATCTATACGGCTGGATAAGCACTCAGCATCTCTTTGATTTTCGCCACAATCAACAGGCGAATGCCTTTTTCGCGGACGGACACGGTTCAAATGTAGGGAAAGCAACGGCAAAACCGCTGGGGGTAAGATATTTTGTAGTAAATAATGTAGTTCTTCAAAGCTGGTAAGGGTGAAAATGAAATATCTACTGATTTGTCTATGTTGTCTCGCCCTGAATTGCGCTCTGCCGGCGGGAGAAGGAGTGGATGTCACGGCTCATGTGCCGGATCAATTTAATGAAAAATCGAATGATCCGAAATGGCTTAACAGCAAGGAATCAATCGGGCAGATTTTTCTTCCTTCAGCCGCCAAAATAAGTTTTCTGAGTATTTATATTTTTCGACCGGAGGTCAAGATCGCAGGGGTTACGCCGTATAAAGGCCCGGCGCCGCTGGCGCTTAAACTCTGGCCGGTCAAAGAATCCCTGGAAAAGGCGAAAAGCGATGCGCCGTCTGCCGCCTGTTCCGATGAAGGCGCATTTGACATTGGACACGACAAGTTTTTTGAAGTGAATAAGGAGCTGGAAGCCGGGCAGAAATATTATTTCGAACTGTCCGCGCCGGAAACGTCCGCCCCGTGTTACTATTACAGTTATCAATACGGCGGAGCGCCTTATGCGGATGGCAGTTTCTATAAAGGCGGAAATGTCTGGAATGGCTCCGCATTGCGTTTCAAAACATATCAGCCGTTAAAGTTCGAGTCCGGCAGTATTGTTGTGCCCAATATCCCGGAACTTGTTGAAATATGCTTCAGCAAGAAATTTGACAAGAACAGTGTTAAAGCATTTATTGCCGGGCCCGGCGGAACAATAAAAATTAATAAACTCTGGAGGAATGCGAACACACTGCTGCTGTACGGCAAAATTCCGGCCTATCCGGCGGACGAGGCAATATATAAAATCTATGTGAATTTTACTGATCCGGATACCGGTGTCTGCGAGGTACATGTTTTCACTTTCTCTTACAAAAAGGTTCAAAAATGAAGAAATTGTTATTGTTGTCTGCAATATCCTTTATTGCCGCCAGTGCGTCTTTTGGCGTTAATCCGGTAAAGAAAGTCGTTTTTCACTGCCCGGATCAGAGTAATTGGGTTTCCAATGACAGTAAGAAGGTTTTTGCAGAAGGCACTCTGGGGCAGACTTTCACTCCCGATCAGACGCAACTGAGTTTTTTCCGGGTGGCGGCAGTCAAAGATCCCGCCAAGTTTAAAATGGTCACCCCGGACGAAAGCGCGGCGCTGGAACTGAGATTATGGAAATGCGGTCAGGATTACCAGAAAACCAGGGCGAATCTGCCGCTGGCGCTGGTAAAGGAAAATCAAGGCTTATGGCTGAACGGTTCGCTGTATTTCAAAGTTGACGCCGCAGTTGTGCCGCACGCCCCGTATTATGCGGAACTGACGGCCTTTGCCACGCCGCTGCCCTGTTACAATATTTTGTGGAACTACCGCGGCGACCATTATACCGGGGGGGATCTGGTTTCAAACGGTCTGCGATGGGGTGACAGCGACCTGAATTTTTCATCCTGCCATCCGGCCGATACCAGGGACGGCAAACTGACCGCGCCGCCGGAACTTGTCGAAATACAGTTTGACCAGGATATGGATACGGACAAAACCAGTCTGACACTGGAAGTATCCGGGCAGAAAGGCCGACCGGTCACAAAGTTCTGGCAGGGAAAGACGCTATTGTATATTACCGCCGGCAGAATCGCCGGTAACGGCAGTCCGCTTAGCGGCATGATTAAACTAAACAGCGTCACGGCTACTGGAGCAGAAGAAAGCAATGAAATCCCCTTCACGGTATGCGCATCAGCGGACAAGACGGATGCAGGCCGGAAAATAACTGAACCGAAAGCGGATGCGGTTTCCGGGTCTGAATCCTCGCATGCGGAAAAGATTGTAAAAGGAATAATCCGGGCGTCCTGCGACAATGTTCAATATGCCAAAGGCAAGCAGGCTGTTTTCTCGGTTAATGCCTGGGTGGAGCCGGTGATCGGAATGCAGGTCAGTTTCGGCCAGATCACGCCTGAAACCGCGAAAGCTTTAAAAGCCCACAGCATCAACACTGTTTCCGTAACGCTGCCGGCCCAAAGCGACCCGGCGACGATCACTAAAGTAAAAGAGAACGTTGACATGCTGCATAAAAACGGATTCATCGTATTCTGGCTGGTTAATCTGGGCGCGCTGGAATATGACAAGGCAATCCTTGGCGACAGCAAGGATATTTATGAAGTTAACTGGCAGGGGAAAGCGTCGAAAAAATATTGTTTCAACAATCCTGTGGTCCGGAAGGCATTTATCTCCAGCCTGAATTCCCTGATGGAGGCGTATGACAAAAATCATATTCTGCTGGACGGCATTATCATTAATGAACCGGGGCGGATTGTCGGGAATTTCTGCTACTGCAATTCCTGCAAACAGAAATTTACGAAGGAATATAACTGCACGATGCCTGAACCCCTCAGCGCCGCCGCCCAGGAAAAATCGATCCCGGTAGTCTGGCCGCAGGGAATCCCCAAGGCGATGTATATGAACAGCCAGGATGAAGACAGATGGCGTAAAATGAGCGCGTTTTACTGCCCCCCCGTAACTGAAATGATCCGCGATGTTTTCAAGGCATTCCGGCATTATTTTCCTGACACCTGCTGCCAGGTGACGACACTGACCGACATCGCGCCTTACTACGGGCTGGATTTCTGGAACGGAATAATGAATTTAGAGGAATTGAACGGAATCCAGACTGCAATTTACTGGGCCGTGGGCTGCCATTCTCCGACCACTGTCGGAGCGCCCGGAATCGCGAACAGTTTTGTGGGAAAAGCCAAAGCCAAAAACATCACCTGCTATTACTGGCTTCAGGGGTATGATGCCGGCGATAACTCGGGGCCGCTGAAACCGGGCGATATCAAGATTGCGGTTGCTGAAGCGTTCAAATGCAATGTTGACGGCATCCTGATCTGGAGTTATCTCAACCCGATTCTCGGTCCCTGGAACCAGCCGTTTCACTGGCCGGCATATTTTAATGAATTAAAAGATGCCGTCGGGCCGTATCTGAAAAAAGCGGAAGCCTCCAATAAAAGAATTGAACTGAAGCCGGGGGAGAAGAAATCCGTCACGTTAAAAAGCAACGGCAGCGGAATCAGCTATAATCTTGAAAGCAGTTTGTCCGACGCCGGAATATTATCATTAACCGTCAAAAGCAGCGGTTATTGCACTTTAACAAAAGAAATCAATTTGAACACAGGGAAGGGTGAGTAATGAAAAAGATATTCAGCACATTGGCTTTTGGCGCCGCATTGTATTTAACGGGCAATGCCGCCATGTCGGAGAATGATATCAAAGGAGTGTTTGTTTCGCCCTCTGACGCCTATTCTCCCACATGCATAAAATTCTGTAAAGATAACGGAATAGGTTCGGTCTACATGAATTACAAGGAGGTCAAAAAAGGACTTGCCGCATGTTACAAAGATGCGGGGATCAAAGTGATTTGCGGCTGGCTTCCTTATAACAAGATGTGGAACACCAGTCCGCAGGAAATGGACAGCTTTGTAAAAAAATGGGTAGATGCGGAATTGGGGGAAAATGAATTAAAGAATATTTACGGATTTGAGATTGACGAGCCGATGATCGGCTACGGCGACTGGAAGCATGAAGTTTTCGTGGATATAGAAAAAGACACGCAGCTCAAGGAAATCTATTTTAAAACCTTCAACCGTCAGCCTTTTGCCAACCGCAGCCTGGGGACGGCGGCGGAATGGCGCAATCTCCAGTATCTCCGGCAGACGCTGTTCTGGAACAAAATCAAAAATATTGCCGCCGGGTTCAAAAATAACTATCCTGAAAAATCCATGACGGTCACGCTGTCCGTCGCCGGTTATGAATCGGGCTCTTCAGTCGGATTTGATATTAATTTGCTGAATTCCATTCTGCCGGAAGATATCAACCTGACGATGGACCCGTATTTCCAGGCGTTCAGAAGACCGCTGCCCTGGTCGGGAATGATGATAAAATGGTTCCGGAACGCGACGGACGGCAGACGGATCGAGGGCGTAATCCAGTTTTATGACGCGGTTAAACATTCAGGATGGCCTTATGAAGGGTATCTGCCGCTCAAGCCGGATGACGTCAGCCGGCAGACGTTTGAATATCTGATGAACGGGGCCACGGGCATCTCCGCATTTGTCATGAATCCCAAAATCTACACTCCGGAATCGGAGCACGGGAAAAAATTAAGCGAAAGCATGGATTTTGTAAAGAAAAGCGAGAAATACTGGAAAGATACCCGGCCGCAGTCTCAAGCTGGCATCTACTTTTCAGAAAACACTTTCAGAATGTACGACATGTGGGGGCCGTGGAGCAAAATGACCGGGCTTTACGGCGCGTCTTTCCAGATGGAATGGACATATTACGCGCTGTCCTGGCTGCATGTTCCCGCCGACATCATCTCAGCGGCTTTCAATGAAGACAAGGGGCTTCCGGAAAAACTCCGTAAATACCCGGTTGTTATCCTGCCGGACGTAAAATGCATCAGCAACTATGAGGCGGAGGCTTTCAAAAAATACGTTGCGGACGGCGGCACGGTAATTGTAACCGGCGAAACTTCTTTCTATGATGAAAACGGAAAGCCGCTGCCCCTGCCGCGCATGGCGGAGATAATGGGCATTAAAGATTTCAGCAAGGGCCAGCAAACCTCGCTCACGTTCGTACAAAACAGCTTCCTGCCGCAAATGACCGGGAGAAAACTGTCATTTGACGGAAACCCCGCGCAGTTGTTCAAACAGCAGGCAACGCGGCAGGCGGACTGGCTGAAGGAAAAATGCATGAAAATGAAATATAGCGGTTATGACGTCAAGTTCCCGGAAAAACTGCCGCAGTTGTTTTCATTGCAGCCGGAACCGGTTTCCTCCTGCACCGCGCTCGCGGTTTATCCGGATAATTCCCCGGCGGTACTGATGAATCAATTCGGCAAAGGAAAATGCATTTATATCGCGCCTTCCGACCTGACACTTTTTAAAGGGAAAGTCACGGACTCGCTCGAAAAGCCGGAAAGCCCGGATAACGGCGGCGTTGATTTTCTCAAACAGTTGATAGATTCATGTTTTGCGGGGAGAAAACTTTTTGAATATTCCGGTTGCGACGGGGTGGAAACTTCACTGCTCGGCAAAAACAATTCCAGTCAAAGATATTTGTTTCTGCTCAACCACAATGACAAACCCGCTGAAAATGTAAAAATTACGTTAAATATACCGGCGGACAAGATTGCGGGAATAAACCTATTCGACCAGTCAAAAGCTTGCGAGGAAAAACTCAGCTACAAGACGATTGAGGGAAAAGTTGAATTGATAATTCCCCCATTCAAATACGGAATGATTATAGAGATAACCGAGACATTCTGACTGAAATTCTGAAGAGAACAGCGAACCATAGTCGAAGATCAGCCTGCGGTTCGCCGTGATAATATAAGGGAATAAAGAAAAATGGCAGAGGCAAAAACTGTTAATGCTCACGGCGCAATGCCGGAACTGTCCCCGGAACTGGCGGAATATTATTCCAACACCAGGTTAATGTGGAAGAACGTGATGCTGATCATGCTGGCAAGCGTCGGCTGGACGGTCAGTTTCTCTTTCCTGGGGCCGCTGATGCTGTTGCGGATGAATAAGCTGGGGGTCAATGAAGGCACGCTGGGACTGCTTAGTTCGACCAACCTCTGGGTGGTCAGCTTCCTGGTCATGTACTTTTCGTGGAAAAGCGATCATTGCACCTCCAGATGGGGCCGCCGTCTGCCGTTTTTGTTTATGTCGGTGCCGTTTATTATCTTCAGCATCATGCTGTTCCCGTTTTTCGTATGGGTGCCGATGCTGATCGCCCTGACTATTGTGCAGATGCTGGCGACGGATGTCAAAGCTTCAACGTTTCCACTGTTAAACATCGACTGCGTCCGCAAGGACGTGCTGGCCCGGATGGTTGCGATCAATGCAGGCGCCTGCGGACTGGTTGCTTTTTTCGGAATAAGATATGGCGTGAGACTGGCCGATGTGGCTGAATGGCTGCCCTACACACTGGGGGCGGTCATGATATGTCTGACCACTTACGCCGCGACGTTTATTAAGGAGCCGCCGATCCGCAATCCCGCTGCCGGCAGATTCAAACCGTGGTCGGCGCTGAAAGTCGGCTGGAGCGATAAAAGAAATATTATTATGATGCTTGGCGTCGGCACGATTCATTCTTTCATGTGCATGTACGGCACCTGGGTCTGGTTATATGCTAAAAACGCACTGGAGATCGAACGGGCTGACTGTGCGAATGCTCTGTCATGGAGTTCGCTGATCGGGGTGGCCCTGGCGTACCCGATCGGCTGGGCCATTGACAAACTCGGCAGCTATAAGATTATTGTCATCTTCTGGATTCTGGAAGTAACCGGCTTTGTTTATTCCATGCAGGTAAATTCAGTGAATGGCCTGATTGTGTTTTCGATTATTGCCTGTTTCGCCGCGCCGTTTTATACCGGAGCGGATATCCTGGTTTATAAAACCTGTCATCCCGCCGTTGTCGGTTCGATGACGTCATCCAATTCGTTCCTGCGCAACATGAGCGTCGGCGTGACTGTTTTCATTTCCGGTTACATGATTCAGCAAACACACAACTATAAAACCGCGTTCATCCTGGGCATTTGCGTAAGCACATTCGGCCTGGTCATGTTCGGAATTTACTATTATCTGATGGTTCGCACTAAGGTGCCTGCGGAACTTGAATTAACTGATGCAGACGAAGAAGCCGAGGCAGGCGCTTAATCATACGATGCGAAACAGGAATATTAAAGCAGAAATAAATACAGCTTATGAAAAAATACGAAATATCCTTCCCGAGTTCAAACTCTGAGACTTATCCCAAAATGATCACTGCGCTGATAATATCGCCGGATAGAATTAACCGCGATACCGGCGCCATGCTGTTTACTCACGGGTGGGGCGGCAGCCGGTTTCAGCATCAGGATAAAATGGAGTACACCACGGAGTTATTCAATCTGGTTTGTATTTCAGTTGAGTACCGGCAGAGCGGTTATGATTTTGATCCGGTGAAGGGTGCAGGCGCATATCTGCCTTATGATGCGAGTTTTTATCAGGTGGCGGATGTTCTAAACGGCCTGCGCGAAGTCCTGGCGCTCCATGCGGAACTTGACCGAAGCAGACTTTTTCATTACGGCGGCAGCCAGGGCGGGCATATCGCGTTATTGAGCTCTGTTTTTGCGCCGGACACTTTTGCCTTTGTATATACCTCCAGCGCACTGGTAAAATTGACGAATGATATTCAAACCTGGGCCGGACGGGCGTTTGCCGACTTTGAACTGTCTGTCCGAAATGTGGTGGAACACGCGGCAATGATTCAATGTCCGCTGTTTATGGAACACGGTACTGCCGATGTGACAGTCCCGCACTGTCATGCCGAGGAACTGGAAAGAAAGTTGCGTGAACTAGGTGGAACTTTAAAAATCAAATATTATGATGGCGGCGATCACAGCCTGGAACCGGCGATCACCAAACTGGAGGCGTTTAAAGCGATGGCACCGGAGCCGATGCGGCAATTAAAGAACCCCCGTCCTGACAATTTTATGACAGGCGGCAAAATAAAAATCGACTGCGGTTCAAAAATACTGACAGTTGACTGGTCTCTCGAATCCAGTTCACCGGAAATCCTGAAATGGGAATCCAGGAGCTGACCGGCTTCTTTATTTGTTATATGTTTCAGCGGACTATCAATTTTTTTACTGATTTTCATATTGCAATTCGTTTCAGCTATTGACAAAATCGTGTTTTGCAGTTATTATACAGGTATAAAAAGACATGTTTGTTTTGAAAACAGGAAATGAACTATGCGGCCGACGAAATACGATTTGCTTGTGGAGCAGCTTGAATCAGAGATAAACCGTCATGAATTGGCTCCGGGGAAAAAGATTTATTCACAGAGTCAACTTGTCAACCGCTTCCAGGTTTCCCGTTCCTGCGTCAATAAAGCATTAGGTCTCCTTCAGCGGCGCGGGATGATTACCGCAATTCCCGGGAAAGGCAATTTTGTTTCATTGAAGACAGTCCGCTCTTTTTGCTTGAAGAGTTTAATTTATCTAGTCGATTCCGCGACCAGGACTTATATGAATGGTTATGATGATTTCGGCACGGAAATAATCTGGGCTATCGAACAGGTCTGCAAAGAGAATAAAGTAACATTTATCATGCGTTCCGTGGCTCCGGACGAGTTCTCGCAACTGGCGGATATTGTACGCGACTCCGGAGCGGACGGCGTTATTATCAGTCCCCGCGTCCGGGAGGAATATAATATCAGTGAAGAACATATTGTCCGCATAGCCGCAACCGGCATTCCTACAGTTTACTGTGATCATCCTGCCGTGCATCCGCAAATCGGCTGCAGCATGATCAATTATCTTGATTCGCTGAAAAGCATTGTCGGGCGACTGCTTGCCGCTAATTACCGCAGAATTGCCGTTTTTTATCCAGGCACGTCTCGTTACGGCATGGAAATCAGCAATGCCGTTATGTCCATACGCAATATCTATCCGGGTGCATCGATTTACGATATTGACTTCAGCCGCCCGGGCGTCATTTACGATCAGAATATTGACATGGATCAAATTGCCGCCGCTGTCAGCCAGGCGCGGAAAGACGGCAATCTGCCTGATGTTTTCATTTGCAATACAGATCATATTGCGGCAAAACTGTTGACAGCGCTGAAAAGTGTGAAACTGCGCATCCCCGAAGACGTGCAGGTCATCGGCGCTCTGAATCTGGAATTCGGAAAATCTGTCGAGCCCGCATTAAGCACTATGGCGGTAAAAAGTGAAATGCTTGGGCGCAAGGCCTTTGAAATAGTGCGGGATATGGCCTTGAAAGGAGAACCGCCGCGGGTGGAGCGGGTTCCGATGACGTACGTAAGACGCAGGAGCTGTTTGCTGACAGATTGATTTCATTGCTTCAATTCAAAGCGTACCGGTGAAAAAGCGAAAGCGGAGAGAGCTTATCTGATAGTGCTTGAATTGACTTAATTTTTCTAATGAAGTGGAGATTGGGCAATGCCGGTATTCAAGGCGAAAACAACAAAACTTATTATCTCGCTGATAACAGCCGGATTGCTGATGTCTGCATTGCGGGCGGAAGAAAAACGGGTTGCCACCTGGCTTGTTCCAGGAGGACCTTTCGGCGTTTGGGCACATGGATTCGACAATGACCCCTGGCCGTACCGGGCTATTTTGAAAGAAATGCATGACATCGGAGTTACTGACATTCAGTTCAGTATTCAGGAAGGACGGGGTACGCAGCTCAATTATAAGACCGAACTCAAGCACAGCCAGCCGCAGCCGGTGATGCAAAATCGCGACTGGCTGGATGAAACACTTTCCGAAGCAGATAAATATGGCATGAAAGTGTGGCTGATCTATACTCCGCCGATTGAAGGCAAAGGCTGGCATACAGCTCCGGACATTGTTGCGCTCGGCGATCCGCGGCTGATAAAAATCTACTGTGATATTATTGATGAAATCGGCGGCAAATACGGGAAATATAAGAGTCTGGCCGGGATTTATCACCACGAACTGGACAATACGGAAGCCAACACCAATTACTCCAACCGGAAAGCCGAATTTTCCGCATGGTGCCAGAAGGAATTCGGCGAAAGCTATTCAGGAGCGATGCCCCCGGCCACCGATACCGGCAATAAATGGTGGCGCCGTTTTGTTCTTTACCGCTGCGCTATAATGGATAATTTTGTGCAGGCGCTCAACCGCCAGGCGGTTAAATACGGGCTTCAAAATGCATTCTGCTATTATGACATCGAGAGTTATAAAGGTGCAAGCTGGCGGTGGGGATACGATCCGGTGATGCTGGAAAAAAGTTGTGATTATATCTGGGCACCGGTACGCGACCGGTCAGGCAAGATTTATCTGTCGCTGGACAAGGGGATGTTCGACTTCGGCCCCAGCTATTTCGGGAATAATCTGACCGAAGTGTTTATGTATGCTTTTCACGGGCGGCCAATACTTTCTTTCTGGGAAGGCCGGGCTTCGCTGTTTGTGGATATTATTCGCGATTATTACCGGAAGCGCAAACTTTCCGGTGATTTTTATGCGGATTACATGCTGCATACCAAAGAAATGGTCAATACGTTTTTCGGCAGTAAAAACCTGGCCGGCTGGCTCGGATTAATGACCCGCTGGCAGGGCGGCGAAACTACTGCCCGGATTGCGGTGGCCGGCAATCCGCTGACATTCGTCCTGAAACATCCTGAAATCACAGGCGCGGCCTATGTGCGTTCGGTGGAGCCGCTATATCAGGCTTTGGACCGGTATTTCGATGTTGACGGAGTGCTGCTCAACGGGAAATTCGCAATCAATCCGGAGAACTTGGAAAAATATGAGTGCATTATTATTCCTGAAGATATGGGACCACAGCGGCATTCAAATCAATTGCAAAACCCAAGGAATTGAACGTGTGCTTCTTTGCCTGGATGTGACA
>CAIJKT010000047.1 GCA_903821255.1 uncultured Lentisphaeria bacterium
GCACCGGCCCTCTCAATCAGCAATGTTCTTGCTCCTTCTCTGGCCGACGCTGTTGCAGCTGCGCACCCGGACGGCCCTCCTCCGACAACAATTACGTCATATTCATCGTTTAAACGAATTTGCCGTTCATCTAATTTGTAAAATTCTCCATTAACAGACATTTTTTACCTGCTATTTTAAGATTTATATTTATTAAATCATTCTGTTTCAGACAATTCGAAGTCGTCGAACCAGACCTTGCCGCCTTTAACATTTTGCACCGATAGTGTCACCAGCAAGTTGCGCACCTCAGCCCATTTTCCTTGTGCCGGGATTTTGAACCTGAGATTCAGCTCTTCCCATTTTTCATCAGAGGGTTTCGCCAGATTAGTGGATTGCGGCGGCAGCCCCAAAAAGAGTGAGTTCGCATCCTTTCCCTGAAATCCCATTGTTATTCTGGCGTCCGGAGAAATGTTTTGACTTCTGACAAATACTTTTGCTTGATAGGTTTTGCCAGTTTTAACCGAAAAATTTCTTAAAAAACAGCAGACGCTATTATCTGGAGTATCCGCCGCCACTTGAATCAACAGGCTGCCCGTTTTTTGATGGCCGATTTCTCTGTCCAACCGAAAATCGACTTGGGCTCCTTTGCTGTTCCAACTGCCCCATAATTTCGAACAATCATCAGTCACCGGGTATAATGATTTCGGCGGAAATGCGATTAAACGGAAGGAACGCGGCGGAATGATTATTTCAAACTTGCCATTTTTTACCTGAATGTCTGTTCCCTTATACTCCTCGCTGACGGCGTAATCACCCGCTTTGAGTTTGCTTAAATCAAGCACCGTTTTCTTTGGGGTAATATCTTTGTTGGTCACCGCCAGTACATACTGATTGTCCGTGCATTCGTAGTAGGTGACGCGCACTTCCGGGTTTGAACTAGTCACAGCATCTTGATTGTAATAGTAGTGAACTTTGGTTTTGGGTGATTGGACCTGATATTTTTCCAGAATATTCCAAACTTTCATATGCACTCCAATATTGGAGTAGCTCGGATCAGGTTCCACGTCGTGCGCCAGCAGCATGGCCATCATTGCTTCAGTCAAGGCAGGATCTTTGCAATAAGCGATATTGGCCTGTCCCAGCGCCGTTAGAAAAATCACCCCGACGCCAAGTACATCGCGATTGTATTCGCTGCGGTAGAGGGCATCGGACAATTCATCGGTATAGCCATACTGATTGCGCATCAGGAGCCCGTTATGCTGTTCGCCCGGAAAGTAATAATCGGCCAGTCCGTGCATGAACGGCGAAAAAAGTCGCTGCGCATGCAGCATCACGGTCCTGTTTTTGGCATGGCAGAGGCTGACGGTCCGCTCAATCAGTTTGCGTTTGTTCAACACCGCGAAGGTCTTGATGTCACGTCCGAATTTATCCTTGAAGCCGCAGCCATGGAGTGGATTGCCGCACAGCACATTGCCGCACAAATCATAATAAATCATCCAGATGCGGTCGGAGTAAGGCTGTGCCAGCAATTCCTTGATGTTCGCCATATAATAGTCTTTGATATGGGTTGCATTGCAGGCCGGCACAGATGGATAATATTCTCTTTTAAAGGTGCCGTTGCTGGTAAATTTATCATAAGGCATATTCACAACAATATAACCGGGGATATCCCAATATTTGGTGAAATAATTAGCGATTGGCGTTCCTGTCGTCAATTCATCAGCCATGCCGTAAACACCGACAGTTTCGGGTATTATATTTTTCATTGCCACAGCAAAGGCGGCCGGGTCTGGTTTATAAGTCGATTGGCCGGTCAGCCCCTCGCCGCCGTTCATGCATATACGTGGAGTATCACTGCGGCTGCCGTCTCCATGCCGGATCACCCGGAGACGCTCCGGCAGCGGCCGGGTTGGCGTGGCGATAAACAGTGCTTGATAAGGTGTGCCGGCAGGTATTTTGACGGTTTGGGTAATCATATCAACAGAACAGGAGCCGGATGATTTGTCAACCTTGAATACCGGGTATGCTGGGTCATAGACCCAGTTGGCGTCATTCGCCATTGTATAGGCAAATCCTCCCTTTTCCGATACCAGCCATAGCTGGGTGTCGGCGAGCATCTCACCGCCCGGATATTTAAATACGAATTGAGGACTCTGCTTTTCCTGAAGGAGCGGGGTCATCAAATACTGGCAAAATTCCGGTTTGACCTGCCATTCCAGGCGCATTGATTTGATTACTGGTTGACCCTTGATCACGAAATCAAACTTTATCATGCCGTCGAATTCAACGGTCGTCGCATAATCCAGCGTAAATCCGGAAGCTGTACCGGTACCGGTGAACGTGACGGCGCGGTTGGTTCGCGTGGTTTTCCCGGCTTCGTAGTTGATAATGGACTTGCCAGCACCTGTTTCAATTATCAGTTCAGGCGCTTTTTTCAGCAATGGGATGCCGTGAACGGTGATTCCGGTCGGCAACGGTCCTGTTCCAAAGGAGTAGACCCGGTTCCAGAGCGTGACTGTACGGTTATCATTCACCGCAAAGTCGGACCATATTTTAGGCACCGCGTCTTCGTCGCCAATTCCATTATTGACGAAAGAAAGATCTGGAACATCAATGCCGGCGCTGTTTTTCTCCGTTTTGCCATCGGATAATTTCAGCGCGGCTTCCAGACGATATTGACCATGTATGCCGATTCCGGATATGCGGCGGCATTCGGTCTGTTGCTGCATAGTCCAGGTTCCGGCATTGCTGAACCCGCCAGGCCCGGTTAGTTTATAGGCTATTTCAAGTTTCCCCGCGTCGAGCAGTTTCCTGTCTGCATCAGGCAATACTGAAAAATCGAATTCAGCTTCAAGCTGGTCGAGTTTTCCCGCTTTTCCTTCATCAACTCCGTTCAGCTTGA
>CAIJKT010000048.1 GCA_903821255.1 uncultured Lentisphaeria bacterium
AAAAAATAGAAAAACAGGCTGGTGTGGGGAAATGAAAAGAGCGTATTTTTTCCGGATTTCCGATCTGTTTTCCGGAATTATCTCTAACTACATCCTGGCTATCTATGAGAGAAAAAGCGAGTGCAGATGAAAAGATACTTTTGTCAAATGATGGCCACAGAACTGAAATACCAGCTCGATTTATAGCCAGTTATGTATTTTAACTTACTGATATTAAAAAATAATATTTCTGATTGACCTTGAGTCTTGCAACCACTGACCACCAACAATATTTACCATAGACGAATAGCATCTATCTGCAACATTGTGGTGCTTCATTTACTGGTATCTTCCCAATCTATTCCGGAAAAACGGTCAGAAGGAAAATGATGATTTAATATGTTGGTAGTTAAGCGAGCAGACTCTGGAAATCAAAGGACTCCGGCTGAATTCGCCTGCCATATGCTGTTCACCATCCGGGAAAAATACAGCCGGGTACAGACCCAAGCCGCCGAATCGTCGGGGATCAGCGAATCGGCGGCTTCCGCGCTAAGCAAACGGCAAATTAATATGAAATGTGAAAAATATATAGGCAGCTTGGATACCATACAAACCAAATCAAATTTTTCTCTATTATTTCAGGAACGAACAGCAGTAATCGGTAAGCATCGATACCTTCAGGCTGAAGGCCGACCCGGCAGGGACTTCAAAGGACGTTCCGCCCTGAAAGTTCAGCCATTCTGCCGACCCCGGGAGCTGGACCTGCAGGGTGCCGGAGATGATCTCCATCAGTTCTTTGGCATCCGTATTGAAACGGTATTCGCCCGGAAGCATGATGCCGAGTGTTTTTTTACTGCCGTCCGCAAAGAGTATCGTGCGGCTGGTCACCTTGCCGTCAAAATAGACATTGGCCTTCTTAATAATTGTAACATTTTGAAATTCAGACATAGTGTTTCTCCTTCTATGCTAGAGGTTTTTCTTGTTTTTGATAAACGGAATGGATTATCATTGGGTGATCAGAAGTTTCAGCGCCAGACCGACAAAAATTCCACTGGCTATCCGGTTCATGGTCTGCTGGGTTTTTGCAGAACGATTGAACCATTCTCCCACGGTTCCCGCCAGCAATGCAACTCCGCCGAATACGAGGATGGTGGCGGCGATGAATATCCCGCCCAGCAGAATGAGCTGTACAGTCAATGAGCCACGTCCAGGGTCGGCGAACTGCGGCAGGAAGGCCAGGAAGAAGATCGAGACCTTCGGGTTGGAAATATTCATGATGATGCCCTGCCGGTAGAGCCTTGCCGGTGGTGCGTTTGATCCCTTTCCCGTGCTGATTGCGGTTGCTTTCATCCGGAAGGCCTTCCAGGCGAGGTAGAAAAGGTAGCAGGCGCCCAGGGACTTCAGGATGGTAAAGGCAAGGGCGGAGGTCTGGAAGATAACGGCTATCCCGCAGGCCACGGCCGTGGTGTGTACGATTAGTCCGGTGCAGAGACCGAGCGTTACCGCTAGCCCCGCCACCTTTCCTCGTAGCGCTGACTGGGTCAAGACGAAGATATTGTCAGGACCGGGAGCCAGAGCGAGCAGGAGGGCTGCCAGAAAAAATGTCACTGATGTTTCGATGGACAGCATGGGTCGGTATGATATCCTTTCGGAGAAGATCATGGCGATTTTAGAGGATCAGGTGTGCATTGGGAACGGACAATAGCATATCCACTCCTCCCCTTCAAGACGATTTAAAACGGCCTCGAAGGAAGCAGCACCATCCTTGGACGATAGAAAAAATTATAAAAAGGAACGTATTATTATGTCCCAATTTCTGAATGATGTATCTATCCGGATTAAGATTTCCGGATTCGTCATCCCCTCAACAATTGCCTTTGGCGTTATTATGACCCTATTAACGTTGTATTTTTTGAATGATTATAAATATACTTCGTTGAAGGATTTTGAGCAGGTTGTACAGGAAATACAAAAAGAGGCCAAAATCGATTCAGCCTCCAAACACACTGATGAACTCTTACAGGATATCTCAAAAAAGGCTGCCGCAAAAATCAGCACCATTGGAATCCTTTATATTTCTATTGTTGCGGCAGTTATCCTTATGGCTGTTATTGGAGCAATGATACTTTCCGGCCTTATCAGTAAACCGATCCAAAGACTGGCCAATGGGTTGGAGAATATCAGCTCGGGAGATGCGGATCTTAGGCAGAGACTTCCGGTTACAGCCAACGATGAAACGGGAAAGGCCTCGCGCTTATTCAACTCCTTTATGGAAAAGCTGCAGGGAATACTTAAAAATCTCCAGGGGAATGCCGGTGAACTTAATGGGGCGGCAAAATCAATTCACGAATTAGTCGGGATAATTCATGAGAAATCATCCTCTTCTAAAACGATTTCTCAAACTGTCTTCAGGTCAGCAAATTATATGAGTGCGGATATGAAAGAAATTTCCGCTAAAATGGAAGAGTCCACCGGAGATATTCATGCTATCTCCGCGGCAGTTGAAGAACTTACAACGACAGTAACTGAGATTTCAGAGACTTCAGGAAGGGCTCATGCCAACACCGGAAATACAAAGAAAAAGATGGACGAGCTTCAAGAGGAAGTCTATGAACTTGGAAAAGCAGGCGATGATATCAGTAAGGTCACGGAAACAATCACTGAAATTTCTGATCAAGTCAATCTTCTTGCCCTCAATGCCACCATCGAAGCAGCTCGAGCCGGCGAGGCCGGAAAAGGCTTTGCTGTTGTGGCTAATGAAATAAAAGAGCTTGCCCGCCAGACAGCGAATGCAGCAAAAGAAATACAAAATCGCATTGACCAGGTCCAGAAAGTAACCAGAACCACTATTACGGAAATCCAGGAGGCGGCTGAAATAGTATCCCAAAACAGTGAAATAGTCTCGACAATTGCCAGTGCCGTTGAGCAACAATCAGCGACCGTAAATGAAATTGCCAAATCTCTTTCTGCAGCATCAGAGAAGCTGGGGTATTCAAATACAAAAGTATCAAAAGCATCTGGATATGCTGATGAAATGGCAAAAATGGCGAATACCGTTACTGATGCGGCCATTCAAGTGGATGAGGCGGTGGCATCTATTTTTGAAGCGTCGAAATATCTTCAAGAATGTGCCGATAATTCAGTCAGAACAACCAGGCAATTCACACCTGAAATTGAAGGAATATTCAGCTTCAACCCGGAACTCTTTTATTCAACACTACCTACGGTGTATATATGTCAGTATTTACAACAGACTGCCTGCCACTTCTGATCGGAAGTCTGCCCGTCAGCGATCATCAGGAAGCCACCAGGCTCATTCTGCACTCCACACCGGAAATCCCGATCTGGCCGCAGTTACCGGTTCATAAAGAAGAGGGGATGCTCGTCCAGTTTCTTCCCGGATTTCCAGGAAGAACGGAGAGGGAGGGCAAGGTTTTCATTGACACGAAAGCAGCAGGATTTGATAATGCACTGCTTGCCTTTTATGAAGAATATATGATGGTTACAG
>CAIJKT010000049.1 GCA_903821255.1 uncultured Lentisphaeria bacterium
CCGGAACAGGCGTTTTCAGAGACTTTGACTTTTTCATGAAGTCCGTGCCTGTTGATTTCATCCAGCAGCGCCTGCTTCAGTTTGGCCGCGCCGGAGGAAATGCAACTGGTCCCCATACAGAGCATTATATCAAAAATGTTGCCGGAACGGGTGTCTTTGCCATGCCAGTCGCGCAATGCCATCCTGGATGCCATCTGTGCTTTAATGCAGGCTATATCATCGACATTCTTTATTAATTTATTGCTCATCGCCCGTCCCTCCTTTGTACGCGCCAAGAATTTCAGCAATCTTGGACGGTTTTGCCCGGCGGTGCACATTTTCGTTAACCAGCAGCACCGGGGCCAGGCCGCAGGCACCGAAGCAGCGTCCCACTTCCAGGGAGAACAGCCGGTCCGGAGTAGTTTCGCCGACTTCGATCTTCAATTCCTTTTTTACCGCGTCCAGGATTTCCTTGCCGCCGCGGACATAGCAGGCCGTGCCGAGGCAGACCCGGATCAGATATTTGCCGCGGGGATGAGTTGAAAAAAACGAATAAAAACTTACGACGCCGGCAACTTCGCTGTAGGATTTGTTGAGTTTAGTGCTGACATACTTCAAGACATTTTCCGGAAGATAACCGAATATCGCCTGGGCGTACTGCAGAATCGGAATCAGTCCGCCGGGTTTATTCTGATATTCGAGCAGAACTTTGTCAAGCCGCTCGAAAAGTTCGCTTTCAGAAACGTTTTCATTGCACGCGCACGTGCACTTTCCATCTTTCATCTCTCCCTCCTTTACGCGGTTCTATATAACAGGAAAACATGAATCAGAATTTTATCCAAACTATTACAATGATAGCAGGCTATTTACAATAATTCAATACATAAATATTAATTTTTATCTATCATTTTCCGCAGCACAGGATGGACACAACGGACTAAACGGGCACAACGGAAAAACAAATGGACGTGGTCAGTCTCACTGTTTTACCCTCCGTTTGTTCAGTCTGTTTGCCTACTTCATTCTGGCTTTGCAGAGCCGTTCTGAAAACCCGCCATGCGCTTCAAAATCCTGCGCCTGGCGATCCGGCAGCGCAATTTGCGCCGCATCAAATGTTTCAGATAATCCCGCTCCCGCGCCCCGAGGCTGTCCTTCGACACGTTTATCTCTGGCTTTACATTGAGTAGATTGCAGTATTTCGCCATTTGTTTATGAATTATTCAGGCTGGAATTCATGCTAATAAATTATGGTTACTATATGCATAATTATTGCAGTTGCAACCATATCGTGTTTAGATATCGTTCCGTTGGATATGGTCATTTTATAGAATTTTAAAGCTGTTAATATTCTGCGCCGTTCCCGGCATTGCCGTCAATCGATATTTATTTTGCTTTCCGGTTTGAGTTGTCGATAACCTAATATAGATTATGGAAAATGTGAATATAAACAACTGACTTGCGAAGAGAGATTATGCTGGCAAAAACATTTTCCGCGGCGGTCATCGGAATCGACGCTTATATGGTGGAGGTGGAAGTCAACGCCACCGGTTCCGGCGAACAGAATATTGTTTCCATTGTCGGGCTGCCCGATCCTGCCATCAAGGAAAGCCGCGACCGGGTGCGTTCGTCACTGCACAGTACCGGTTTCCCTCATCCGCATGGAGCAACGCTGGTTAATCTGGCCCCCGCCGACCTGAAAAAAGAAGGCGCGGCATTCGACCTGGCGATTGCGCTGGGGATGCTGGCCGCCACCGGCTATATTGACCGGACGAAGCTGGCGAAGACTGCCGTCATTGGTGAACTGGCGCTGGACGGTTCCGTCCGCGCGGTCCGCGGCGCGCTGCCGGTCGCGGTAAAGGTCCGTTCAGAACCCGGGCTCGAAGCTTTGCTGGTGCCGCATTACAACGCCGAGGAGGCCGCGCTGGCCGCCGGAGGATTTCCAGTTTATCCGGTAGGATCTCTGCGGGAAGCAGTGGAATATTTCAATGAAGGCGGGTTGCTGCCGTACAAGGCGGATCTGCAAAGCTATATCCGCGCCGATAACGGGCGCGATCCGGATTTCGCTGAAGTCAAAGGCCAGGCCATGGCCCGCCGCGCCCTGGAAATCGCCGCCGCCGGAGGCCATAACAGTCTGATGATCGGCCCGCCCGGCACCGGCAAGAGCATGATTGCCGCCCGGCTTGCCGGGATTCTGCCGCATATGACGCTGGAGGAGACGCTGGAAACCAGCCGGATTCATAGTGTGCTCGGACTGCTATCTTCCGGACAGCCGCTGCTTAACCGTCGCCCGTTCCGTTCGCCGCATCATACCATCAGCGATGTCGGCCTGATCGGCGGCGGCAAGAACCCGTCGCCGGGCGAAATCAGCATGGCCCATAACGGTGTGCTGTTTCTCGACGAACTGCCGGAATTCAAAAGAAATGTCCTGGAAGTCCTGCGCCAGCCGCTGGAAAGCGGCCTGGTGAACGTGGCCCGCGCCGCCGGCAGTTTCACCTTTCCCGCCAAATTCATGCTGGTGGCGGCGATGAACCCGTGCCCTTGCGGCAGGATGAATCCAGCCCTCGGCTGCCGCTGCAAACCGAATGAAGTCAGAAAATACCGCGGGAAAATTTCCGGGCCGCTGCTTGACCGCATTGATTTGCATGTGGAAGTCCCGCATCTTACCCAGGAGGAACTGCTGGCCGCGCCCAGCGGCGAGCCCAGCGCTAAAATACTCGAACGCGTCAAGGCGGCAAGGACAGTCCAGGCGGAAAGATATTCCGGTTTCGGATTCTACTGCAATGCACACATGACCAGTAAAGACCTTCAACATTTTTGCCGCATCGGAGCCGGCGAGCAGATGCTGTTGCGCCATGCAATCAACGATTTTCATCTGAGCCCCCGCGCCTATGACCGGATACTGAAAGTTGCGCGTACCATTGCCGACCTCGTAAAGTCCCCCGATATCGGCGAAGACCATCTGTTCGAAGCCATCAATTACAGAAATTTCGACCGCGGCGAAAGCTGGTAACCGCAGCAATGCCTGAATTCAATTAACAAAGTTTTTCAACCGGAACATGATGGTCTGGTATAGCACTTTGAAGACGGTAGTCCAGGTGACGTCTTTGGCGTAGTAGCCGGAACCGGGTTTGGCATGGTAGGAATCTATTTGCAGTTCACACAGGGCGATCTGCCGGCGGCATGCTTCGCCGGAGATAATCAGGTTGGGAGCGTAGGTGTCGCCGGGGATCTTCTGAAAGATGTCCCGGAACGCATGACAGAACATGAGACGGCAGGGCGAATTGACGTCAAAAACGCCGCGGCCGAACAGGATTTTGATGATTATGCTGGAAATGGTGGAAATAATAAAATGTTCAATTGTCAACGTCCGTTTTCTTCTGGCCAGGATGAAATAATACGTCCGGCGCATTCCCCACATCCGTCCGAAATTTTTAAAACTGGCATCGCTGCCGGAGTCAGTCAGGAAAATCCATTTTGCATCGGAATTTTCGCGGCAGCCCAGCAATGAAGTCGGGCCGTGTCCTGTCCGGTTCTGGAAATGCGGAATTATTTTAGGATTGGCGGCAGCCAGTTCTTTGAGAATTTTCGGAGTATTATCGCCGGACCCGTCATCGTAAATATGAAATTCGTAGTTAATATCAAGCTGTTTCAGCAGATATTCCCAGTCCGTTACGGTCTGCCGGATTATCCCCTGTTCATTGTACACCGGCATAACCAGCGCCAGCTCCACTATATTTTTATCCATATCCTGTACTCCCGGGTTCAGCATTCCCGCTTCATTTGTATATTTTGTACTGGCTGGCTTTTGCCTTGAAATTATTTAAAGGCTTATCCCAGGCGGCGACGATGGTTTTATAATTTTCACCGGCCATGACCATTTCTCTGACCTTGGCCGTGCCGATGGCTTTATCAAAGGCGGTAAATTTATCCGGCTGCCATTTAAAATCTTTGGAATAGTATTTCTGAAGGTAGCAGAGGATGGCGATTGATGCCACAATCGGGCGGCAGTTGGTATCGGTGACCGAGATTCTGACGCCGTGAATCAGCTTTCCGGCCATGAAACCTTTACCCGGCACATAGCTGAACGGTATAAACCTGATTCCGGGAATCTTCTGAGCGGTGAGGTAGGTTGCCATGTGTTCGGAATCAATCCAGGGCGCGGCAATGATTTCAAACGGCGCAAATCCCAGTCCGATATTGGTCTGGCCCAGCGTGCCGATGGTGCCGGTCATGCAGTACCCCTGCGCTGAACGCGGCGTGGGGACATTCGGGGAGGTAGGCACCCAGGGCAGACCGGTTTCCGCCCAGGTCATGTCGCGGCGGTAGTTGATCATCGGGACCACATACAGTTTGCAGTTGATATTGTGTTCCTTGTTCAGATACCTTGCCAGTTCGCCGGCGGTCAGCCCGTAACAGTATGGAATCGGGTAGAGCCCGATGAAAGAGCGGAATTTGTTTTCAATGATCGGGCCGTCTGCGGACTCCGCCCCCATGGGGTTGGGCACATCCAGCACGATGAACGGCTTTCCGGCGGCGGCGCATGCCCGCATGCATTCGGCCATGTGCCAGATATAGGTATAGGAACGGCAGCCAATATCCTGGATGTTGTAAATCAGCACGTCGATTTTATCCAGCGCCTCCTTGGTCGGCCGGTGATCCTTGCCGCCATGCAGCGAATAGACAATCAGCCCGGTCTTCGGGTCGCGGATGTTGCCGAAGTTCTCGCCGGCCTTGATATCGCCGCGGATGCCGTGCTCCGGCGCGAACAGTACCTGCAGATTTATTTTCGGATTCGCTTTGAACAGATCAACCGATGCCTGCTTGTTCGAGTTGATGCCGGTCTGGTTGGTCAGCAGTCCAACTCGCTTGCCTTTAACCAGATCAGTATGCTGTTCCAGAAAAACTTCCAATCCGTTCGTGACTTTCCCGTCAACATTGCCCATCATCAGGATGCATCCCGCGGTCAGAAACATCTTCAAAGACAGCCTGCCGCCTTTGCATGCAACTTTATACCAATCCATACATATCCTTATTCTGCATTGTTTAAATGATAAAAAAACTTACATGACAATCTTGAAGATTTCCATTCATGATGCTATCTTAATAGACTTTTTTTAATATGCAGGCTTCAGGCCCCACTTTCATTAGTGCTTGACACCTGTAGCCGGATAAACATGAACTCTTAACAAATAGGAGCAAGGGATGGCAACTGCAAGTCAGGCGAAACACAAATTCTGTCGCAGAATCGGACAGTGCGTTTGGAGTGATCCAAAATGTCCGAGCGCGAAACGCCCGTACCCCGCGGGGCAGCACGGCAAAACCGGCCGTAAAAAGAAACTTTCCGGATTCGGTGAACTGATGATGGAAAAACAGAAACTCCGCGCTCATTACGCAATTTCTGAAAAACAGCTTGTGCTCGCTTTCCATAAAGCGAAACAAGGCGAAGGCAAGACCAACGAAAAGCTGATCCGCAGCATTGAACAGCGCTTGGACGCGTTCCTCTATCGTTCAGGTTTCGCTCCGACCATTTTCGCGGCAAAGCAGTTTATCACTCATGGACATATCATGGTTGACGGCCACAAAGTTGACCGTCCATCATACCAGATGAAAGAAGGCCAGAGCGTTACCATTAACGCCGAAAAGTCTCCTGCCATTGCGGAAATTGCCAAGAAAACCAATTCTACCGTTCCCGGCTATATCATGGTCGAGACCGAAGCATTGAAAGCCACGCTCGTGCGCATTCCGGAGATCTCCGAGATTCCGGTCAACGCCAATATCATGAGCGTCGTCGAATACTACGCCCGCTAATCTGAGATTTATCAGAAGCATTCAAACCCGGAGCCTTCAAAAGCCCCGGGTTTTTTCTTGCCGTAATATTTCTTATCGTTGTTCCAGGCAATAATCAATAGCCTGCAGTAACGTATATTATTAAGCCATTGATTCCTGCTTTTCTTCTTCAGCAGCATGATCTTTTTTTGTACAACTTTGTACGAAGATGTTCAAGGCAGACATAGAAAACGGGTGTAACGAACAAGGTCAGCAACTGCGAGAAGAGCAGGCCGCCGACCATGGTAACGCCCAGCGGTTGACGGGATTCACCACCGCCGCCGAGCCCTATGGCAATCGGAATGCCGGCCATGATTGCCGCCGCCGTGGTCATCATAATCGGGCGGAAGCGGACCAGGCACGCCTGAATGATCGCCTCTTTTGGAGTTTTGCCCTCATTCTGCTGAGCCGAAATGGCGAAGTCAATCATCATAATGCCGTTTTTCTTGACAATGCCGACCAGCATGATAATGCCGATAAAGCCGTAAAGGGAAAGTTCGATATTGCAGATCAGAAGCGACAGCAGCGCGCCGAATCCGGCAAACGGCAATGCCGTCAGAATAGTAATCGGGTGGATATAATCTTCATATAGAATGCCGAGGATGATGTATATGACCAGAATGGTTACGGCCAGCAGTATCAGCATTCCGCTCATCGAATCCTTAAATGCCTGCGCCGTACCCTGGAAATATGCGGAAACGGATGACGGAAGCATTGCGCCGATCCGTGATTCAACTTTCTCCACGGCCTGACTGAGCGAACAGCCGGGTTTCAAATTGAAGGAAATAGTCACGGAAGGCAGTTGTCCGGAATGATTCACCGACAGAATGCCGGCGACTTGTTTCATTTCGACAAGATCGGCAAGGGGGACGAGACTGCCGTTACTGGAGCGGACATAAAGCAGCGACAGCGCATTCTGATCATAGCGGAAAGAGTCTTTGAGTTCGAGCAGGACGCTATACTGGTCATCAGTGCCGTAAATGGTGGAGATATCATGGGGGCCGAACGCATTATATAACGAACTTTGTATCTGTTCGGCCTGTATTCCCAGCAGCGCGGCCTTGTCGCGGTTGATATTCAAATTAAGCTGCGGGTTGGAAATCTGGAGGTCGCTGGTGACATCCTCCAGTTCAGGAAACAGGCGCATGGCCTTTTCCGCTTTCTGGCCTGCGGCGTAGAGTTCGGTGATGTTGGGGCTCAGCAGGGTATATTGGTACTGTGATTTAGTACTGCGTCCTCCAAGATTGATGACCGGTGGATTCATCAGGAAACTTTTGATGCCCGGAATAACCGCCAGCCTGGGTTTTAAATCAGCCAGGATGCGGGCCGCCGTGCGTTTACGGTCGGCGCGTGGTTTCAGACGCAGCATGAGCATTCCGGTATTGCCGTCGCAGCGGGACATGACGGCTTCGACGTCAGGATCCTGACGGATGATTTCGGCGACCAGATACTGCTGTTTTTTCAATTCCTCAAAAGAAACACCCTGCGCGGCTTCGGTTCTCCCTCGCAGTAAATTCATATCCTCCTCAGGCATAAAGCCTTTTGGCATAATAATAAACAAGCCGATGGTTGCGGCGAGGACGATGACAGAAAAAGCAATGGTCAGTTTCCAGCGCTCGATGCACCAGGTGAGGCTTTGTTCGTAAAGTCCAAGCATTCCAGCGGCGGCACCGTTTTTTACCGGAACGTCAGCCGCGTGTTCATGGATCATCTGCTTCTTCAGGAAACGGCTGGACAGCATCGGGATAAGGGTTAACGATACAATCCCGGAAATCAGCACCGCCGCCGCGATAACAACACCGAATTCCCGGAAGAACCGGCCGATGATGCCGCTCATAAACATGACAGGAATGAATACTGCCGCCAGTGATAAGGTCATGGAAATCACGGTGAAGAAAATCTCGGCGGACCCGTCAATGGCGGACTGCCGCACGGATTTGCCCATTTCCGCATGACGGAAAATATTTTCGAGTACCACAATTGCGTCATCAACGATGAATCCGATGGACAGCGTCAGCGCCATGAGCGACAGGTTGTCGAGGCTGTAGCCGAACAAATACATGATGATAAAAGTGCCCAGTACCGACATCGGCAGCGTGAGACTCGGAATGATTGTCGCGCGAATATTGCGCAGAAACAGGAATATCACCAGTACCACCAGCAACAGCGTCAGAACCATAGTGAATTCAACGTCGTGAATTGAACTCTGGATAGTTTCTGAACGGTCTATCAGCTTAACCATCTGGACTGACGCGGGAAGCTGTTTGGAGAGTTCCGGGAGTACGGCTTTGACGCTTTCAGCGACCGCCACGGTGTTGGAGCCCGGCTGGCGCATAACGGTCAGTACGATAGCGCTGGTCTGTCCGTCCGGAGAAGCGCACCAGGCCGCTACTTTATTATTTTCGACGCTGTCGTAAACCTCGGCGACATCCTGAAGTCTGACCGGTGCTCCGTTGCGATAGCAGATAACAATGCGCTTGAAGGCGTCAGCGTTGAGCAACTGTCCGTTGGTTTGAATGACCAGCGAAGTATGATGCCCGTCCAATGCGCCGGTTGGCTGGTTGACATTGGCGGATGAAATGGCCGTTTGAACTTCGTCGATGCCTAACTGCCATGCGGAAAGCAGTTTCGGGTCGAGCTGGATGCGCACCGCATATTTTTGCGAACCCCAGACCTGGACTTCAGCAACTCCGTCGATGGTGGAAAGCCGCTGCGAAATCACCGTCTGGGCATAATAATCCAGCATTGACATCGGCAGGGTTTTGCTGGTCAGCGCCAGATAGAGAATCGGCATGTCGCTGGGATTGACTTTTCTGTAGGACGGCGGGGTGGTCATGTCTGCCGGCAATTTCGATATGGTCTGCGAAATGGCCGACTGCACATCCTGGGCGACCGCATCAATGTCCCGTTCCAGTTTGAATTGCAGGGTGATGGAGGTCTCGCCCAGAATACTGGTTGAAGTCATCATATCCAGGCCGGCAATTGATGAAAATTTCTTTTCCAGCGGCGTCGCAACCGAAGATGCCATTGTCTCTGGACCTGCTCCCGGAAGATTCGCTCTGACTGTGATCATGGGGAAATCCACATTCGGCAGATCGTTTACCGGCAGTTTGGAAAAAGACATTATGCCGAAAATAATCAACCCGCAAGTCAATAGCGAGGTCATTACGGGACGCTTGATAAAAAAGGTTGAAAGATTCATAGTTTAAACTCAAGGCTTTGCGGTAACGGACGTTCGGGACTCTGTTCCGGCAGTTCCGCCGGTTTTATTGCTGCTCTCGTTTTTCGCGGAAGCCGGCGGCACACTCTTGTCAGGTTCGTAAATCCGGGCCCCGGGATAGAGGCGGACCTGCCCGCTGGTAACGATTTTTTCATTACCGTTAAGTCCTTCGAGAATGATGGTTTCATCATTCAGGGTGCGTCCTGCTTTTACCGGGTGATACTCCGCTGTACTGTCAGGCTTGACGATGAAAACATAACTGCCGTCCTGTCCTTTGGAGACCGCTTGCGACGGCACTACAACACAATTCTTTTCCTCCGTCAGGGTCAATGTCACATTGACGAACTGGCCCGGCCAGAATTGGATATCCGCGTTGGAAAACGTCGCTTTCAGCTTGACCGTTCCCGATGTAGGATTGACCACACTGTCAATAAACGTGAGTTCCCCGTCCGCTTCAGCCCCGCCCGCCACAGGAACCTGGGCGTGAACTGTCAATTGACCATGTTTGAAGAAATGCTGAATTGCCGGAAGATTCAACTGCGGCGGCGCAAAGACCACATAGATCGGTTTGAGCTGGACCAGCTCAATTACATTGACGTCATTGGCTTTTACCACTGTGCCTTCATAAACCAGAATATCGCCGGTCCGTCCGTCAATCGGAGCTTTGATCGTGCAATATTCCAGATTAAGCTGAGCATTCTTGACCGCAGCCTCGGAAGAGGAAACCTGGGCCCGCTGGGATTCAGCCTGGGCACGCATGGATTTTGTGGAATTTGTATCCATGGCGCTGGATGCCAGCAGACGTTCTTTCATTTCCGCCTGACGGATAAAATCTTCCAGCAGAATCTTGTCTTTAGACAGAGTCGCCTGACATTGCTGCAGCACGGCTTCAAATGGACGCTTGTCAATTTCCAGCAGCACATCGCCTTTTTTTACATAATCGCCTGGTTTGGTAAGAAAACGGCTGATCTGTCCGGAGACCATGGTTTTAACCGGAATTTGAGAATATGCCTCAACCTTGCCGAAAGTATTGATTTGCAGCGGCATGTCTTTGACTCTCGCCCGTTCGACCGTCACCGGCACCGGCGGCAGTTCACGAACTTTTTCCTTTTTGGCGCAGCCTGCCGCCAACAGCAGTGCCGATAACAGCATGACCCGCGGCGTCAACACTCCGCAGATCGCATTTTTTAGTTTCATAATAAATACTTTCATTCCAGAATTTTTAATATCAAAACATAGACTCAGTAAACAATATATCTTGCATTGTTAAAGCCTTCAATCGTAACAATGCAGACAACAGGCCGGGGGGAATAAAACCGCAGGCCTGTTTACGACAGTATTATTGATAGTCGTGTTAAATCGCCTTTTAGTTACGTTTCAACTCAAATTATAGCCATAATTATTGATAACAAGCACGAAAAGAAGGCGTGGAAGTGATGAAAGAACGTTGATTCCTGCAGAAAATGCTATTAACCGGTCACTAGGCCTCACGGGTTGTTGATTCGCAATTGTGGATTCCAGCATTAGATATTTTGTCTAAGTTTCCGCTTCCCTGCTGGCATTATTTCAAAACGCGCATTATGAATACCGGGGGTCCAGCCGGAATGCTGCGCCAGCAGATCAATGAAATCGCCGCTTTGTAAAATTACCGTTTGATGGTCAAGCCGCCTTGCACCGCGCTTTTCATAATCATCCGCCTGATTCGGGCACATAAACTGTATTTTCAGTTGATATGGCGCCGCAATTTTTTTAACAGGATATTTGTCTCTGTTTGCAAATGCCCGCGCCGAAACTTTTCGCAGTTCCTGCCGCACTTCCAGGGGACTTCTGTTGACTGCGGTATATCGGGCGGAAGCGACTTTCGTCTCGACGGTTTCGACCTTGCCCAGGAAATCAACGGCTTCCTTGCAGGCGGCTCTGTCGCCGCTGATCAATATCGCCGGCACGCCAAAATATGCAGCACAAAGCGAACCTATCGCGATTTCTCCAACCAGAGTATCATTCAACCACATATTGGCTATGGAATGGCTGTTAAAAGTGTGGTTCATAAAACCTGTCGCCGTTCCCTGCATCGCATGGGTTCCGATTTGCATATAGGCGGCATAGGAATTATCCAGATAGTAAGTGACAGGACAGAGCACCCCGCCAATAATTTCAAGTTTTGCCCGTGGATGCAGATTTTCTATCTGTATGGAATTGCTGCCGCCATGACCGTCGACCACGATAATTTCTTTTGCGCCAGCATCAACCAGCCCGTCGACAGCAGCATTCACTTCTTCGGTCAGCAAATGACAGGCATTTTCGGTATTGATTATTTTATTGCCGATCCCGTCACTGCGTCCGTTGACGCCGCAAACGCCTTCAAGATCGGTCATAATATAAACTTTCATTTTTCTCCTTCTTCAATCATGTTGTATTAAGTATTTCACTTTAAGTTCATTTTCTGCGGATTTCAAGATTTTTCCGGCGGATCAGCTTAATTTTTCCTGTTTTCTTCAAAAAGTTCTTTTGCCTGTTTGGAATTGCCGGTGAAATAAAGCAAAGTCTTGCCTTTTTCAGCGTCCACATCAAATTGATCTATCATATTTCCGATTAATTTATGTTCAAAGATGTCATATATATCACATTTTCCCGGCAGGCTGATTGTTTTCTTTCCAGACTGGCTGACATGAATTCCAAGGAAACTCCGGTTATGATATACAACATTGTCCTGCTGAAGATATAAATGCGCACCGGCTTCCCTTGCCGCCGCGCGCAGCACCTCTGAAGGTACAAGATAAGTCCCGACGAAAATCGAGGTCCATTCGGGCATCCTTTTTACCGCCCATCCCGTTTTCTGCGATGACGTGAATAACGCCAGCGAACTGGCAGTATTGTCATCAACATAAAACTGCGGAAATACCTCTATCGGACGGGGAATGTACGGCTTCTCCGGAACGGCATATCCTGGCCCTGTAGAAACAGGACGCGGCTGAGCTCCGAACTGAAATCCGGGCGGACAATTTTTAATCATCGGGTCGCTGCTGTTGACTTTCATCAGCGGGCTCATGCGCTTATTGATGCAGTCAATGTTCATTCCGGTCAGTTCGCTGCAATGCGCAACCGAAAGCTGCTGCGGGGAATCGGGATTGATCAACCCCGGCGCATAGGACCATAACAGCACTTTTTTGTCGCGTTTTAAATATTTGTCTATCTTCATCCTGGTTTCATTGTTTAAGCAAAATGCGTTGGGGAAAATAAAAAGTTTATGCGAGATTACCTCCGGAAACGCAATATCGTCAGTTGTGTACATATCAAAATCTGCGCCGATATATGAATACTCCTGAAGCATCTGCCGGCAGAGAGCGATGAAATCCACAAATTCCGAAGCGTAAAAAATACTGTTCCAATCATAAATGACTGCGATCTCAGAATTGCGGCGGCGATCACATTTTACCGCTGCATTGCTTAATTTGCCGATTTCAGTCAACACATCTCTCTGGGCCTGTTCTGTAAACCACGGGAAAGTAATCTCATACCAGTAACCGTGCGACGGATTGGTGACCAGGCGGGCAAAATCCCGGCGCAACACTTCAACGTCTTCTTTTACATTTAACGGAGCCCCGTATTTGCGTTCTATATTCTTTACCGAACTGGTACGGGTATCGCATTCCACCCAGAAACATTTATTTCTCAGCAGCATGGAATTGACCGGTCCGCGAAAGCAAAGACTTTCCCCCAGCCCCCTGTTTTCATACGGCCAAGGGTGTCCCATGAAATCAATATAAGGCGACTTGAGTATTGCGCCGAATCCGCCGGGACCGGACCAGTGAAATCCGGTTGCGGCAAAGGGCGGGGAGTGAAGTCCTCCGGCCAGAAGCTTACCGCCGCTTGCGCGCTTGATAACTTCGCAGAAATATGACAATCGTTCCTGCAAAACGTTACACATCGCCATTTGAAAGTCGATGACTTTCTGTCCGCCTGCCACCTGCGGATTCCGGAAATGCCCGAATCCGCCGGGAATTTTGTAATAACTTTCATCACAAGACGTCGGCTCATCAAATCCGCGTTCGGTCATTGACGGAATGGCAACATCATTGAATGAGGCTATTTGAGGGTTGTTCCAGGCTTTCTGCAATGCTGCCGCATCTTTATATTTGCCGCGGATATATTCCCGGAAATAGTCCTGCATCGCCGGACTGTAATCTATTCCGTGTTTCTGCCAGTTGAATTCCGACCACCACCCACCCTCCCCGCTTACCCCGAAAGTTACGAAAATGCCGAAAATGCGGTCACCATAGGGTTGTTTGCCAATTTCCCGCACCATTTTGACCAGGCATTCCGAAGCCTGCCGTTCCCATACATTTGACGCATAAGAGTAGCGCTGGCGCGTTATCCCGGCGGTACTCCAATAAGCTTCCGTTCCATCTTCAAATGCCGTCATATGCCCCGGATTCTGCCGCGCAAACTCTTCCCGGTTCACAATAAACCATATCCGCAGGAAAAACCGTACATTCGGATTTCTGCGAATGAGTTCTTTCGCCGATGCCTGCGCCGCACTCCAGTCAACAACCCTCTTGTCTACATACAGCGGCAGATACAAAACCTGGTAGTCGGCCCCGCCTTTGGTCATTGCGTCGGTAACGGCATTATGATAGTTGACATCCGGCGCTTTTTTGAACCCGTAATTATGATATAAATATCCGACATAAGAACCCAGCACCGGCAATGGTTTATCTTCAACCATCATCGTCGGTACACCTTGCACCGTGGCGATACAGCCGCGCGTGGCCTGCTCCTTCCAATACTGGACAGGCGTAACGGATTCAACCCATTCCCGCCGTTCGTTCCAGTCTATATTCTTAAATTTTGCACACAGCGGTTTTGTCGCATTCAGCTTGTCCGGCTCATCGGCGGCAGTAACGGCGGACCATATCAACGCTAGGCAACACAAAGCTACTATTCTTTGTTTCATTTGCACATCCTTTTAAGACATTTTGGAATCAAGTTACTATATTATTGATAATATACGGCAGTGGTTGCATTGCCTTTTTCAATCATATAAAAGTCATGCGGGAAACCATCGGTGCGCGGACTTTTTTTAGCCACATGCTTGTCGGCAAAAAGCATATTCAATTTTTGATTATGCCGATAGGCAAATCCCGCAGGGTTGCCGTAATAGAGTGAATTAGAACTGTTCCCTATTCCGCAGCCGACAATCCCGGAACAATTGTTGCCGTCCACATAACCGGTGTAAATAAACTCAAAATCGGCAGCCGCCAGAAATGAGCCGGGTCTTTTAATTCTATTTATTTTTACAGTCTGCCAGTCTGTAAGAGTAGTTGTACCGGGGCCGCGGAACTCATATTGAGCCCTGTTGATGCCGTAACTTAAATAATATAAGGTCTTTTTAGAGGGAAGGCCCGCGGTGCCGTAATAAAACTCCGGCTCTTTCGCCGCCGGACAATAGAAAACCGGCGGCCCGCTGAGTGGATAGGAAGCGCTGCTTGCAGGCCATTTCATTCCAACATAAGACGACAGTTTATAACACCACGAACAATACGGGCTGCCTTCACTGCTGGTGTAACCAATGCTGGAACCTGCAGAATAATACATCCCGGCAGGCATCCAGTCCCCGCTGTCGGTGGAATACATTTCCATGCCCATGCCGATCTGCTTTAAGTTGCTGACACAATGTGCCTCTTTAGCCACCGCCCTGGCCTTATTCAAGGCAGGCAGCAGCATTGACGCCAGAATGGCAATGATGGCGATCGTTACAAGCAGTTCAATCAATGTAAAAGCGGGATGGCCACCGCCTCTCGTCCGCAATTGTAAAATGCGATACGTAAATCTGTCAAATTTAATACTCATAAAACACCTCCATTGATGGGTTCATTGTCTTTGGCTTTTATTTAAAAGACGGCGCTTTCCCCGTCGTATCCCTTAATATCAGATCCAGTGGCTTGCATTGTTCTCGCAGCAAATCTTTCACCTCGGCAAGACTTTTTCTGTTCTCAAGCAGACTGATCAACAAATCAGCCGCAATATAGCCGCTTTCATACGATTTTTGATTCACCGCTGTTATCGGCTGGGAATTCCACTCGCATAATGCGGAATCACATCCGGAAATAATACTTATCTCTCCTGGGCAGTTTTGCGAAGTACGGTTGATTTCCGCAAGAAAACCGGAACATGACTGATCATTCCCGCAAAATGCAGTATAACGTTCCCCGGCAGGCTGCTTTAACCATTCTTCAGCAATGCCTCTGCCATTTTCGAATTCATTGTCCCCGTTCACCAACTGATACTGCAAAGAAAAATCTTTTATGGCCAATGAATCATTGAATTTCTTAAAAGCTGCCGTATAAGTTTTTTTTGAAATCTCATAATAATAACTGAAACACACTTTGCGGTGGTTCAAGCCATAAAGATATTCCATTATCCTGACATAAGTTGATATGTAGTCTTGTTTAAAACATAGAACATTATCATTGAAAAGCCACCCGAAAACGATATATGGAATATTTAACGGCTCGATAAGTTTTAATACCGCTTCGTCAATTGCCCCGGCGATCACAAGACCGTCAATACTGCGCCTGCGCAGTTTTTCCGGCATCACAAAGTCTTTGATCGTTGAAAGATCATAAGTGGAAACCACCATCTGATAGCCTTGCGCTTTACAGGCTTCGCCGACGCCGGATTCGATAGTACTGAAATAGCTGTTGGATAAACCCAATGTAACCTTGGAAGAAACCAGAAATCCGATTTGATAAGTGCGTCTAGTGGACAGTGCCCGCGCCGAATCCTGAGGAATATAATTATGCTTTTCAATTATCTGGCGCACTTTTTCAAAAGTCCTCTGGCTGACCCGCAACTTCGGATTGTTGTTAATGACTTCCGAAACAGTTGACTTCGCAACCCCGGCCATCGCGGCAATATCTTTAATCGTTAATTTTTTTTCTGATATCATTTAGCACAATCTCGTTTAATTAAGTTATCGAACCAGTACCGGTATATCTTATATTATAAATCGAACCGGTTCGCAAAGCAACCAATCTTCTCACTAATTATTTGAAAAATATATTTTCTTTCCGGCTGAAAACACACTTCCGCAAACCAATCCCGTGAAACCTCCGGAATTAAACTATTTTTGTGCGGCAAAGTAGGCCGTCAGCTTCCCGGCGATAAATTCATGTCCCTGGTTGTTCGGGTGCGCCATATCGCCAAAGTACGCAGACATGCCCTTGGACCCGAGCGCTTTGAAATCGGCGGGGAGGTCATACATGGCGATATTGCGCTCACCGGCCAGGGCGCGAATGGCGTCGGCATAGTCATCCATCATCGTGAATCGCGCCGCCTGCCCCGGCATGGTGGGCAGCAGCAGAAAAGCGGTGCTGCCGCCGGTCAGCGAGTTTACCCGGTCAATATATTCGGAAACAGATGCCCGGAAAAATTCAACCGGGAGCCCTGAACTTTTATCATTATAGCCGATATGCAGCGTTACCAGATCAGGCTTTTCGTCCAGAAAATCGCGTTCCGCCCATGTCCGCAGATTAAAACTGCCGGCGCCCCCGACGGCAATGGTTTTGACGCTGATTTTATCATTACCGTAAATTTTGCGCAGTTCCGCCTGCAATTTAACGCCATAGCGGTTGGCGTCGGGAGCGGTAACGTTGGTTCCGGCGGTAATCGAATCGCCGGAGCAGAAGATAGTTACCGGCCGACCCGATTTCATTTTGGCAGTTACCTCGGAAAGTTGACGCGGCGGATATTTTGCGATTGTTTTGGGCTGGGCTTTTTCGACCAGTTTCAAGTCATCCACCAGATATGAAAACGTCGGGATGTTCCTGTTACAGGGTCCGAGGTTCCAGCCGTCGCCGAAAGTAACGGTGTCAATTCCGACCGGGGTCAGCGCTCCATGCGCCCCGATCTTTTTGCCGCCCAGAATGGAAGCCGGCAGAAAATCGTCCCACGCCAGCGTAACGGTTTGCCAGTCTGTTCCTTTGATTTGAAAATAGCAGGTGTAGTTCCACCAGCCTCCCCCGCCGTTTACGCTCACCGAATCCCATGAATTGGAACCGTCGCCTTTTACCCGGAAGGACAAACCCTGATAGCCGGCCAGTGCGTAACGTTCGTCCATCGAAAACTTCCATGTCCTGGTTGCGATGCCCGGAGCGGTCAGTTTCATGATTTTATTGCCGTTGCCATCGCAGGATTCAATTTTGCCGGAACGGGTCTGTTTCCATGCGGACAGATTGTCGAACGTGTCCAGAACCAGGTCATCCGCTTCCATTTTGGAGCCGGCCATTATGATAATTGTCAGTACTGCCGCCTGTTTTACATATTTCATTCTATTCTTCTCCATTCCTGAAGTTTGCCTGTTTTTTATAAATCTTTCCACCAAACCGCAGCCTGTTCACAGGGTTCCCCTGCCATACCAGAACAAGGTAAAAGTAGACCCCCATCCAATATAGTCCGCCGATAGATTCTGATACGCCGCCCGCGTGTTAATATTACGGGCATGTCCATCGACAAATGATACATTCATGCCTCCGTTATGCCGGAATATCAAGTTAGTTGATCCGCCGTATAATGTTCCGGCTTTGCCATCCAGCGTAAAAACACAAGATGCCGGCTTGGGAATGTTTGCCAGTTTTTTCAAATACCAGGTTGCAACAGTCGGATGCTGCACATTGGCGATATGCTCATTTTTGCCATATCCGTAAATCCCGTTTGAATTCACTCCGTCCACCTGGGACGGACAGCGGAAAACTTTCATGGTTGCAGGTGTATATGCGCTATTTCTTGCGCTTACATACGGCAGCAGATCTACATAAAGCGAACTGGCTCCTGTGTTTAATAGATATTCCCGATAATCATTGACATACATGCCGAGAGCCAGCGCCAGTTGTTTTTGATTGGAAAGGCAGTTGTTAATTTTAGCTTTTTCCCGTGCCGCGCTCAACGACGGCAGCAGCATTGAGGCCAGGATTGCAATGATTGCAATCGTGACCAGGAGTTCAATGAGCGTAAATTCCGATTTAGGATTAATTGATTTCATCTTCATCGCCCCCTTTTTTATTTATTTCCGGGATTTACTGGTCAAACCGTTAATGATATCGATCAGTAACAGTTGCTCACCTTCAGGAATCTCGTTTGAGGACTGCTCGAATATCGTTGTTGTTGTGCTGAATTGTCCGGGCAGAGTGCCGAGCATAACCACCATCCCCTTTCCATATCTGCCGGCGATTGCGACCGGACGCCCTTTAACATCCCGAACGAGCACCTGAGAATCCTTGCCGGGTTCAAGAATAAAATAATCAAACTGGAAGCCGGGAATAAATTTTTTTGCCCCGGACCTGGCCGAGAATCCGGTATCCGGAACTATCGTCATCTCAACGCTGTCTTTGCTCTGGTTAATCGTGTTTTTCTGTTTTCTTACCGCGATCCCCCAAAAAATGTCTTTTGCTGATTCCGGAACCTGTGCATGAGTAAGGATAAGCCTGCCGCCGTTCTTCACCCAGCCGTCAAGATTTAAACGAACCTGTTCGAAAAATACCGGCGATTTGACCTGGGGAATTATCAGCAGATCGCAAAGCGCAAATGCGTCTTTGCTCAAGCGCGGCAGAATGAACGGATTGGCTCCAGACTGATTGTTGATCGCGGCAAGTATCTTTTCCGAACCGTACCCGTTATAGTATATTCCAATTTTTGCGCCGGCGGCCGCAGGCACCTTGATTACAACTTCCGGATTTTCCTGAAGACTGTCCTGTGAAAGCCCTTTAAATGATTGATCCGGCGGGAAAATGCCTTTGAATTCGACCATTTTCTCCGCAGGCCCGAATGCCAGCACGCATGGCTCATTCTTCTCCCGGATAGCAATTCCCACCGGCTGAACAAAACGAGTCGCGGGTCCGGCGGCCAGGATTTGCCCGGTGAGAATATTCCGCAATTCATAATTACCGGCCTTGTCCGCCAGAGCCGGATCAATCGTAAGCATGGTCCGGCCATTGCCGCGCAATGTCATGCAGACCATTCCGTCCTTTTTTACCGTTTCCGCAAAGTAAATACCGTCGTGTCCGTTAAGCCGCAGGGGGGGACTGACAATGCCGGAAATAATGGCAGCCAGATAGTCTTCCGACTCTTCAGTAATGTTCACCGTGGAAAACCAGGCATTGCCATAGCGGTAAAGTATCGGAGCTCCGCTGGCTCGATCAACGGCTGCCGCTTTGGCTCCGGCCGGTTTGACCGATAATATGCGACCGGCCTGGAATTGGTTCAGTTGAACTGCCGGGTTTGAACTGATTTCCGGACGAATGGAGCGCGAACTGCCGGAATCAACGATTTGCAGGCCGCATAATCTGGCCGTAAGATCGGATTGCCCAGTAAGGTCGCGCGGCCCGCTTGACAGCGGAGTCGCAAGCACAAAAATTTTACCGCCGCCAGCCAGGTATTTTTCCAATGCCCGCGCCTGTTCTCCGGAAAGTCCTTC
>CAIJKT010000050.1 GCA_903821255.1 uncultured Lentisphaeria bacterium
CAAAGAAAAGCAATATAAATTATGACTATGCTAAAGATTTAGAACGGATTGAGGCTTTATCTATTGAAGAGGCTAAAATTGAGTCTGAAAAAATTCTTTGCCAAGTCAAATGTATTTATCGAAAGGAAAAAGTTAATGATAGTATATTCATGATAATTTCTTTGATGCCGAATGAACTTAAAAAAATTTGGGATATGTATGAATTAATCTCTATAGAAGATGGAACTCAGATTGGTGATAAATATTTATGCCCTATGATTATAGATGAGGATTATTATGAGAATAAAATCATTAATAACCCTGATAAGCATAAATTATATAAAATTGGAATTGACGTTGCAATTGCGGACTATTTCATTGATGCTAGTGCCAATAGCGAAGTTATTTATCGAGCCAATTATGATGAATTTGGAATTGAAGAAGATTCTAAATCAATTTACCACTGGATACTTACGAGATATATGGAGACTCCATCCGGTAAAGTTTGGGTTAAAAGTTTGAGTAAAAGTTGAATCAGATATTTTACGGTTTCGGGAAATGAATCATTATCAAGATTCGAGTTGTTTGACAATTGAATAGCATTTTTAATCGGGTGAACCGCCAGGTAAAGGTAACCGAGAAATTCGGTTCCACGGTGATCAATACCACAGAAACAACTTACGATGCCGCCGGTCAGCCGGTTTCGGTCACGCAGAACGGACGAGCGACCACCAATGTTTATGACAACATGGGTCGGCTGACTTCCGCCACGCTGCCCGGCAGCCGCACGGTCAATTATGCCTACGCGACAACCGGAGAGATGGCGAATGTTGCCGGTGCGGACACCTACACCCAGGCATTCACTTATAACGAATTCGGCAATATGGCGACGCTGACCACCTACAAGGGAACGTCCGCGCCGCAGACGACCAGTTGGACTTACAACAACCGGAATTTCATGACCGCTAAGATTTATCCGGATAACAAAAGCACTACCTATACTTATGATTACGACGGCAAGATGCTTACCCGCGCATGGGCTAGGGGCATCACTACCACCTATACCTATGACAACGCCGGACGACGCACCGGGATCGCTTATGATGATAATCTCACTCCCGGCATTGCTTTCACTTACGATTTTCTGAACCGCGTCACCGCAGTTACTGACGGCACAGGCAGCCATAGCTTCACCTACAACGCGGATTCCACGCTTGCAAGTGAGACAATTCCGCATATAGTAAGCGGCACGCTGGAGTATGCGTATGACAACCTCGGCAGGAGAACTGGATTGCAGCTTAAACAAAATAGTTCGGCGGTTTACAACAACAGCTATGCCTACGATGTGCAGGGGCGTATTGCCACAGTTGGCGATGGTAATAACACCGCCGCCTACAGCCGCGTTCCAGGAACGAATCTGCTGAGTTCGACCACCATTGCTAACAGTGGAGTTACGAAGTTGAGTACCTCCCGCACTTACGACAGTTATTACCGCATGACCGGCATTTCCTCATCTACCGGCTCTGTGACTAAGGCGTATAATTACACTTATGATGATAAGGATAGACGGACACAGTTGAACATGCCCGACGGCTCGCGCTGGGTTTACGGCTACGATGAGCAGGGGCAAATCGTTAGCGGAATAAAGTATGACTCAACCGGCAAGGCTATTCCAGGACAGTCATTCGGCTATACCTATGACGGCATAGGGAATTTGACCTCTGAACAACGCGGAGTTACGGCGATGAACATTGCTTATACCGCCAACAACATCAATCAGTATATCTCAAGGACGATCCCTGGTCTTGCGCCAGTGGTCGGCGAAGCCGATCCAACCGTCGCTGTAAAGGCGATCCGTACTGATGTCCGTGATCCCAATTATGCCGACACGATGATTGTTCCTACGCGTGATGGGAAATATTTCAGCGGAATATTCCGCAATATTGTGAATACGAATGCTCCGGTAAACATCACCTACGATGTTTACGCGACGAAGAATGACACTGCAAATAATCAGCAACTTATCAATAAACAGTCCGGTAGCTACACCGTAGCCAAATCCCCGCAGTCTTTCGCTTATGACAATGACGGCAACATGCTGTCGAATGGAAGCTGGACATACACCTACAATGCCGAAAATAGACCGGTAACAGCGGTCAATGCGTCAAATACTGCCAAACTGGAGTATGCATACGATTACGACGGACGCAGGGTCAATAAAAAGATTTATGCAAAATCAAGCGGAATCTGGACTTTGACGCAGGAAATCAAGTTCGTCTATGACGGCAATAATCTAATCGCGGAATACGCTGGTAGTAATACTATTCTGCGGAATCATCTGTGGGGCGTTGACCTGAGCGGCACGATGGACGGAGCCGGTGGTACCGGAGGTTTGTTGTGTGTGACTGATGGAACAGGCACCTACTATCCGGCATACGATGGGAACGGCAATATTTGCGCCTATATTGACAATACCGGAGCGTTAGTCGCCGAATATGACTACAGTCCGTTCGGCAAACTTGCCGCCTCCGGCGCGAAAGCCGCCGATCTGCCGTTCCAATTCTCCACTCAATACTACGACAAGGAAACCGGCACTTCTCATTTCAAGTACCGCGAATACGACCTCGACATCATGCGCTGGACCACCCAAGACCCGATGGGAGAAGATGGTGGGGTAAATCTTTATGGATTTGTAAAAAATAATCCAATAGGTAATGTTGATTACCTTGGGATGAAAAATGCTAATTCGGCAGAATCGGTATATCTAACTCTACTTGTAGGTCAATATATGGGAGACATATCTCCATTTTGGTGGAATATCCTGAAAACAAAGCTCATTAACAAAAGAAATGGGGATATGATATCAAAGAAAGGAACTGTTTGCTTTAACGAAAAAGAAGCTTCTCCTAAAGCAAACAGAGAAGCCATTGATGCTGGTTATGGGTTTCTGTTAGCCCATGGCAATCTTTTTGTACAATTGGAAAAATCGGATACATTCAAGAATCCAAACGGAACAAAAACACAAACTTCTGTATTTGATAAGCAAATAACTTATAGCGATGATCCTGCAAATATAGAAGATAAGAGTATAAACACATTCGATATGGCTAAAAAACGGGTTCCTGATGTAGCAAAAGGGTTTACTATTAAGAAGAACCTGTTTTTGAAAGTTTTTATGCATGACACCGGGTATACCAGCTTAGACAAACTGATAGATAAAAAACCAGCTATTGGCTATTCTAAAACATTACCAGTTTATGCATGCTATGCGGGCGTTATTTCAAAAACCTCTGTCGTAAGCAATGGAATAACAATTACGTCAGGAAGTTTTTCTGAGGACTCTGTAACCTTTGCGACAATTCAGAAAAAGATTGAATCAGATGTTGAGGCGCAGTTCGACGAATTATTTAAATAAAGGACTTAAAATGAAATTACAACTGCTCTTGTTGGCAATAATTCTTACTGTGACTACTGGTTGTAACACTAGATACAAGTCTACTGCTTTTATTAAAAAAGGAGACGAATGGGTATGTACTAATCAATTAATATCAAAAAAATCCAAAGATATTGAAAAAGAAGTTCTCCTAAAAGTTGAGGAGATTCAATACGAAAATAGCAACAATATTACAGATCTTTTTTGCAGGCAGACTCTTCAGTGGGAATCCTATGCATTAATAGATTTAACTTCTTCTGCGCTAGGGCGTGACACTTTAGAATTTTTAAAAAGGTTTAAACTTAATAATGAACTGAAGAATGTTAAGTTGAGAATAGTTCCAATTATAAAAAAGCGCTTGCAATTGATAGATTTGGTTAAAGACTATCAACCGAAAAATGAATTAGAAGCAAAAATTATCGAAAGAATCCGAGAATATCCTGGTAGCGCAAGTGAACGTTGGCCAACTGAGCAAGGCATCGATTATAACTATTATAACGGAGGGTCCTTTCATAACTTTAAGCTTCATGAATACAAAATCGGCCCTTTGGTGGAAGGCAAGTACATATATGTCAAAATTTTTGAGGAAAATGGTTCCGTCGAGTATGTCGGCGTTTCTGATAAAGAAAAAGGAAGAACAAAAACCATTTTTGTTTACGCAATAGATTACAAATATCCGCCTGCACATAAAAATGCTGAAAAATGAATCGTAGTATTGATAAATAGTTTTAGTTATAAATATGAATTGAAACAAATAGTTCAATCTTGAAAGGCGTATGACATAGATGAAAACTTTATTGCTGTTATGTTTGTCAATAAGTGTCGCATGTATTGCTGGCGGCTGTGCGTCCTTTCCTCAGTCACGTTCTTATTCCGTTACCGTGGGAAATATTGGAAATAAAACTATTTGCATAGACCAAATAGAACTTTGTCCGAAACATACAGCAGGGTTTGTTGATAGTATCCCAGTTGGAACACTTACAAAAGGGGAATGGGCAGGATATGGTCCATTTTGCGATATTTTAAAAGAAGTGACTGTAAAGTGGAACGTGGTTGAAACAGGTAAAACATACATGCGAAACATAGCGATTAAACTACCCAAAAGATTTTACAATGAAGAATGGAATTCACGGTTGTATTTTTATATTAACCCCGACAGAGAAAAGGTTTGGGTTGCATATAGCGTTTTTGATGAAAGAGAAGAGGAGTACGTTATCGTCGATTCTGAAGGCAAGTCTTTTCCAATTGATGATTATGCAGAAGCTGAATAAATTTGGATTGCAAACTGGTTTCCTGCCTTATGCAAAAACAGAGTTCCCGCCCTGTGCAGAAATAGGATTTTGCGTTTGACGGGCAAAATGACGGATAGATTGAACATGGATTTTAAGTTTTTGTGATTGGAAATAGTCTCTGAATCGATTTGAGAGAATGAATCGTTGGCTGAAAAAGCCAAAATTCAGGTTGTTTGAAAACTGAATAAAGATTTCAGC
>CAIJKT010000051.1 GCA_903821255.1 uncultured Lentisphaeria bacterium
GTGGACACCGCCAGTTTGCCGATGCGCGGCGTGACAATCACGCCTTTCATCGGAAAATCTTCCGGCGCACCGGCATAAGCCTGGTTGAATTCCGGACTTTTCTGTTCCGCCGGAGTCGCCTCCATCACCGCCATTTCATCGGCAAAAACCGAATCGGCCTCGCCGGTGATTATAATTCCGACATACCTGATGTCAGCTTTGACATCCAGCATAAAAGGATAGGTCCAGGCAGTGCCGTTTTCTTCCAGATAGAAGTATTTTCTGAAATCGCTTTGAGCTTTTTCTCCCGGCATCAGCTTCTGCATTGAAGCCGTCCGGTAAAACTTTTTGCCGTCCTTTGACACCAGGACTTCAAACTTCTTCGGGCACGGCAGCACATGCTGGCTTTTTCCGCCGAGACAGCGAATGACCACCCGGTCAACCGGCTGCTCCCTGCCCAGGTCAATCATGAAATTAACCCCTTCAGTCTCCTTGTTGTAGTACCAGCCGACAGCCTTGCTGTCAAACCAGATGGTGTCGTCATTGCGTGAACTCAATACTCCGTCAGTCAAATCATATTCATCAGTGCCGCCGGGAACGGTAAGGTGATAGTTCGGGATTTTGGCGAATATCACTTTCTTCCCCAGGGCTAAATTAGTTCCCCTGGTTCTTTCCGCCCATAATTTGCGGTTGGCATCCGCCAGTTCCCTGCCATCAGCGGCGGCAAATGAAATATTGCCGAACAGCATTGCAACTCCACAAAGACACCAGAGGCCATTTTTAAACATAATCATATCCTTTTTGCATAAATTGATTGTTGCTTTGATAAACATAATGATTTAATTAGAATGCCGTTCCGCTGTTGGGAAAGCCGAATCCTGCTTTCAGCGCACTGTACGAAGCATCTTTCGCGCCGGTGTCATCCGGCGTTTGAGACATTTGCCAGTATGTTTTCTCCTCCACATGACCGTCCATCAATACCAGTTTGGCTTTGCCTCTGGTTCCGATTGCGGAGGTGGCGTAGGATGCCCGCGGATCGGCAATGTCGTGACGGTAGGCGAAATATTGGATGAAGTTGCCGGCATAGGAGTTAGTATTTTTCGAGTCTCCGGCAAAAATCGTCCGGGTCGGCGTCTTTACCGATGAAAGCTTATGCGCGTTGACGACATATGAACCAAAGCCGCCCTGCATGCCAAGCAGATAAACGTTTGCTATATAATGCGTATAGGTATAATAGCCCAGAGTGTATTGGCCGAAACCGACCGGCTCCGAAGGACAGGACATATTGCCCCGCAGTACCCAGGCGCCGAAATACCCCAGATTGTAGCCCTGGGCAAATACTTTACCCGCATCGTTTCTGCCGGACAGTTTTTGATACCAGACGCCTGTCGACGTGTTCGTGCTGGCGCCGTCGCGGGCCTGAACAATCCATTCCTGGTAATCCACGGAGTACATCGCCTGGGACAGTCCGATCTGTTTCATATTGTTTGAGCAAGTCGAAGATTTGGCGCGCTCCCTGGCTTTGCTGAGCGCCGGCAGCAGCATTCCGGCGAGTATCGCGATGATCGCGATCACCACCAGGAGTTCGATGAGTGTGAAATTTGAGGCCTGTCTTTTCATGATAATCTCCCTTTCTTTTTTCAGTTTGTTGTCAATAAAGTTAAACGTTCATTTTCCTGCATAGTGGATTCGCGTTCGACGATCCTGCCGCCGAATATCTGCCGTCCCGGCCTGAATTCATCTTCCAGCAAGCGCTGCGCCGCAGCCCGCCCGATTTCCTCATACGAGAAATCCATGGTGGAAAGCGACGGAAAGAAACAATGGTTGTAACCGGTTTCATAATCGGCGATGATTTTCACGCTTTCCGGCAGACCGAGATAGCGGTTCAATGAATGCTGCGTCCGCAGTTTGAAAATATAGCGGGGGTCCAGCAGCAATGCGTCAAATTTATTATTCTTGTAGAAACCGGCAATGACTCCGGCAATAGTTTCGTCAGAAGCATCAGACGTATTTACCGTGGCGGCATAACGGTGTCCGCATTGCGCCAGCCCGGCTTTGTAACCCAGCAGCGCCGGGTGGTCTTCCTCGTCAATATTGCCATGCGCCAGCGCGATCCGCCGGCAGCCCCGTTCCGCCAGGAACTTTACGGCCGATCCCGTTGCGCCCAAACGGTCCACGGTTAAGACAAACCAGTCCTTCAAACAGTCCGTATAGATTTTATAATCGCTGGTTTGAGTTTCGACAAACGCGACTTTGCAGCCGCGTTCCTTGAATAGCCGGAACAAACCTTTGTACCAGTAGCCATACGCCAGCACTTTACTGTCTGAATTGATGAAATCCAGCTTCCGCCAGTCAATATCATGCCAGTTGTTGGTCGGCGAGACCGGCACGGTCACCAGCCCGCAATCATATTCAAATGCTACTTGAGAAGCCCCCTTGAGTATCCGGCGGCTGTTCTGCGCCATCGCGTCCGCGAAGGTCTCGCTGAGAAAATCCGCGCACGGCAGCAGAAACGTGATTGGAACATCAGGCTTTTTCACCTTCTGCACAAATGAACCTTTGCCGGGGCTGCGGCGAAGCAACCCTTCCTCCACCAGCCTGACCATCACCCGGGTCATGGTGGTGCGGGCCACGCCGAATTCATTGCATAATTCATGTTCCGTCTGAAATCGTCCGCCTTCCGGCAGACTGGCCAGACGCTTGCGCAATGTTTCAAGTATTTGCGCCTGAATTGTTTTTCCGGCAACCGTTTTCATCAGTAAATCCTGTTCAATATTGCTTTGTGTACACAAAGATTATAACCCGGAAAAATCCCTTTGTCAATACCCCGCCCGGAAAATCAGCAAAAAAGAATGAAACTAAAATTTAAAAATTGAAGAAGTCCAACAGCCGTCGTGTCACCAGTTGCTCGATGAA
>CAIJKT010000052.1 GCA_903821255.1 uncultured Lentisphaeria bacterium
TTTGAGTTTGGGCGGATATGGAGAAATCCGGCATGGGCAAAGTAATGTCAGTTTCTATGATGGTCATGTCTCTGCGTATGACGGTATATACTATGGTTGGTCATGCCCTGAAAAAAATGCCAAGGATTCGTCATATTGGAGGCTTCCCAAATAGTCAAAATTAATAGAAAAGAAAGCGGTTTATGTCATTAATAAAAAGGATATTAAAGTGAAATGATGGGGATTTATCCATTGGGGAGCCCCATCCCAGACAGTCCGAAAAAAATCGACTATTTTTTCGTAATTACATATCAACGGCAGTAAAACTGCGAACCATAGTCGAATGTCAGACTCCGGCCCGGCAGTATAGATTCGAAAAATATAAAAACTTCAGGTTATTTATGTCATTAAGCAAATTATTTTTATTATGTGCTATCGGCATTTGGAGCGGGATCGCCGTAATGGCTGCCCCTGCGTTGCTGACGGTTCCCGGCAATAGTGCGGCAGTGGAAATAGACGGCCGGTTGAATGATGCGGCCTGGAAGAAAGCACCGGGAGCAATCCTGGTTCCTAATTGTCCGGAAGACGGGCGGCAATTTGAAGATGGGCGTTTTCAAGTTACTTGCGATCATTTAAATCTTTATGTTGGCGGGATTTTAGAGCAATCATTTCTTGATCCGGTGGCCAACAAACTGGATTTGGTCAAAAATAAAGCGCAAGCCGATAATGATTCCCGTATTTACGGCGATGATGTGATTGAACTGTTTCTCCAAGTACCGGACTCTGCCGAATATTGGCATTTGGCGATTAATTCTGACGGTAAGATTTTCCGTTCCAAAGGACAGGGGTACGGACTGGGAAAACCGCAGCCGGACAGCGGCATTAAGGTGAAGGCTGTGCGTACTGAGCGAAACTGGAGTTTTGAGGCGGCGATACCATTGGAACTGTTAGGCCGTGATTTTGTAAAGAACGGGCATAAACTGGCGCTTGGGGTATTTCGCTATAACAGCCCGAAATCCGAGATTACGGCCTGGAATCCGGCGGTGCCGAATTTTCATCAACCGTCTCAATGGGGAGAACTGATTTTAGAGGAAGCAGCGCCGGCAGTGCAGGGTACCAGTCTGCGAATCGGTAAGGAAAGTACGGAATTCGGTTTGCGATTGAATGAAGGTAAATACCGTTTTTCCGGTGCGTTGAATGCCGCTCCCATGGATGTCAAAAAAGGATCGCGCACTTTGGCCTTGCAGGGAAAGACTGATGTGACCAGCGGAACTGTTCAATTGTCAGTTTTGAATGAGAATACCGGTAAAACTCTCTGGCGTTCTCCTCAACTGAAAGTTGCGATGGTGTCTGCAACAGGCAGGATGGATTTGAAAATACCGGGACCATTTAAAATTTTTGTTAACGGCGAATTATTTGCCGACGGACGGAATGAGATAGCCCGGGATTTTGTGTTGCCGGGTAAAATCAACACGGTCGGAATTGAGGTTGACGGCGACAACCGGCCTTTCTGCGGTACTTTGCAGTTGGGGCGATTGAAGATTGATGCAAACCAGTGGTTGACCTCAAATAAAGAAAATTCCGCGTGGCTGAATGCTGATTATGATGTTTCCGGCTGGCCGCTTTACGCCGGTCAGCCAATAAGCGTGAAGACCTATTTCCGTTTTACCGTATTGCGTAATCATGCGCTGTTTGCCCCGCAGCGTCCTGACGGCAAATTGTATCTGGCGAACCGAACGGTTGACGCCTGGACATTGCGTATTGGTTCGCCGGTGTCCTATGCACTGTCCGATTATGAATTGAACTTAGTTGTGCCGGAAGGACTTGACGTGCCGCGCTATGACTTTGACAAGCGGCCTTATTCCAGATATAAACATACATTAAATAATCAGGTTGAAAACGGCCGGCGGGTATTGAATTTTAAATTCAAACAGCCGATGCCGCAATTAACTTATAACTGGGGTTTTAACGTTGTGAATTTTCTAGTCAAACCTGATTTTCCGAAATCCGTGGAAAATACTGTGATGCCGGTTCAGGTCTGGCAGCGCGGTCGTGGGCTGGCAGAGTATCCGCAGGAATATCAACTTAATGTATTGCCGGAATTGAATGCCGGGGCCGTGAAAAAAATTGTGGTTAATCTATGCGATGTTGAGCGAGGCAATTGTTTTACGACTGATGAGATGAAATTGATGCTGGATACGTTTATCCGGGCCGGAGTCAATTATGCCGGAATCATTGAGACGCGTAATCCTGATGAAGACCTGGCAATGAACCAGCAGACACATGGACTAGGAATGAAATCCATCTTATTTAATGGGGGAAATTCTTCAGGCTTCTTAATGGAACGGCTGAAAGAGAAACCGGAATTAAAGATCGACAATCCGGTTTATCCCCGGCCGGCGTGGAATCCCGGCATGTGCCCGCTGGTTTTTCTCAGTGATCCATGGGTAAATGATTATTTTGCAAAAATGCTTCCTCACTTTGAAGTCTTTCTGGATGATGTCGAGCGCGGTATTCATGGAAGTTGTATGTGTGAACATTGCCGTCAGGAAATGACTAAGCGGTTTCAATGGCCGGAGGTTCCTGATGCAAAGACGATTTACCAGAAGTATCAGAAGGAGCTTGTCGAATTTCAAATTGATTTAAACCGGAGAATGGTTGATTATCAGATTGCCCTGGCAAGAAAAGTAAATCCGAAGATGAAATCTTCGGTTTACTCCGGGTATTCACCGGAAGCCAGAATGTCTTACGGCGTCGATTGGCAGCGTTACCGCGATGTGGATTATCCGAGTGCTGGCTATAGTTTGAGTTCTGAGGTTATTGGAAATACCCGAAAGGATCTTGGCGGAAAACCGATGGTCTGTGGTTACATTCTGAATTCGGCACAATACGAAAAAACGTTAGCGCAGCAAAA
>CAIJKT010000053.1 GCA_903821255.1 uncultured Lentisphaeria bacterium
ATTTATACAGAAAGCATGGAAAAGGGAATGGATCTTGTCACATACGATGCTCCATTAGCCATATATTTCTATGGTTCTCCATTCGCAGATCCGGCCGACCCGATAATTGCTGCTACCTACCGGCGGCTTGGGTAGGCAACGTGCTGGTCAGCGAACCCGAACGTGATGCATTCAAGGGGTTAGAGGCGCTGGGTTTGAAGGATAGTTACCGCTTGTTCGATCAGCCCGAAAAGACTTTCAGCTGGTGGGATTACCGGATGATGGCGTTTCGCCGCAATATGGGCATGCGCATCGACCATATTCTGATCAGTGAGCCACTGGTCTCCGGATGTAAAAGCTGCATCATCGACAAGTCACCGCGCAAACTGGAACGCCCGTCCGATCACACACCTGTGGTGGTTGAATTGTAAGACACGACGTCACCTCCGATACAAAGAGACAGGGATCAAAAACCATCGCGAATTCAATGAATTCCATTTCAAGTACGCGCCCTAATCTTGATGACCATTCATCCAGAAACTTTTTCAAACTTCGGCATAGATATCGGCAAATATATAATTTTTTCAACCTTAACTATATAATTAAACTGATATTATAATCGTCACAGTCATCGGCAAATATAGGTGGAAAAATGATAGAGTTATACGACGATCCGGCTCAGATGGAACCGCTAGTCATCAATAGCACCCGACCTATCTATCACGCGCTGATCGGACTGGCTCACGAACTATCTGAAACGTCCGCCTGTTTAGATGCGGCCCTTGCACCCATAACCGCACATAGCCTTTCCGAACTGGTCTCGGGGATGAACTGTTACTACTCGAATTTGATTGAGGGACATCATACCTTGCCCATAGATATCGAGAAGGCGCTCTTCAAGGTACAGACAGAACAACAGGATTTGCAGAGTCTTGCAGTAGCACATATCGAGGCTGATCGATGGGCAAAATCGCAGCCGTATGACAAATTTTCGCTACAATCTTTTTTACTTGAGGTTCACCGCCGCTTTTGCGAGCACCTGCCTAAGGAAATGTTGATACTCAAGGACGGAAGTTACATGGAACCCGGGAAATTCCGGGAAAAAGATGTTCAGGTCGGCATACATGTGGCACCAAGCGCAGCGGCGCTTAATCCTTTTATGGTGCGCTTCGAAAAGGTTTATAGCCTCCGCCTCGATTGGTCAAAAAAAGGGGGAATAAACAAGCTAGACGGTATTCTTGCAACTTTCGCAGCCCACCATCGAATTGTCTGGATACATCCCTTTCTTGATGGAAATGGTCGTGTAGCGCGAATCGCCATCGATGCAATGCTCAGAGCGTGTGGCGTCAATGGTGCATGCCTGTGGTCAATGTCCAGAGGATTCGCAAAAACAGCAGACGAATATAAGGCCAAACTGGCAGGAGCCGACCAGCCTCGAATGGGTGATCTTGACGGACGTGGCAATCTGTCAGAAAAGCGACTGGCCGAGTTTTGCGAATACGCCATGCAAACGGCGATTGATCAAGCCAAATTCATGTCTAGGATGTTCGCACTCGATAACTTCAGGTTCAGAGCCGAGCATTTTTTCCAGAAGGTGAGATTTGATCTCAAGCCTGAGTCCGTGCACCTCTTCCTCCACGCCTTCACCAATGGCGAGTTTGAGCGCATGGAGGCAAGCCGTCTCACTGGCCTTCCGGAAAGAACGGCAAGAAACGTACTTAATGCGCTCGTCGCCGAAGGTTTTCTCGTCTCTGATACGCCGCGAGGCAAGGTTCGAGTCGGCTTTCCTATGCATGCGTTAGGTTCTCTTTTGCCCAATCTTTATCCGGCGGGCGATTTAGACATGGATCTACAGACTCTAAAACCACTGACAAAAGCGGCCAACGTCAATAATGCAACGAAAAAAACCGTGTAAAACTTGCGCCCAACTAACTGTTTAATGACTGGTCGCCGGGTGTAAAAGCTGCATCATCGATAAGACGCCGCGTAAACTTGAGCGCCCGTCCGATCACACACCTGTGATAGTGGAGCTGTAAAACAAGACGTCTCGTCCAAATCAGCTATAAGTGGATTGAACAAACCGTATTGTCATCAGTGAACACCGCGCTCCCAAGGATTAATGACGGTAACCTTGGCGGCCTCGTAGGGATCTGTATCGCGTGATGCCACGACAAACCCTCTCGATGCTGCGATCGCTGCAATGTATCCGTCTGGTATTGGGAATCCTCTCCCGGCACTTCTGGCTGTGACGGCAAGATCGGCATAACACCGTGCAGCATCGGTATCGAATGGAAGCACTCGATCCCTGAACAGCCCCATCAGACCATCAAGAGCTTGTGCCAGCATGTCCTTGCGTCGACCGTCTGGGAGTGACCCAACGCCAAACAGCAGTTCGGCCAAAGTCACGCTAGAGAGATACAGCGTTTCAGCAACTTGATCGTTCAACCAGGCCCGCACAGCGGGGTTCGGCTCCGGCTTCATCGCCTCGGAAACGACGTTAGTATCGAGAATTATCATTCCAACCTCAGCGGCTCGGCAGGGGTATTGTCTTTCACAGACTCGAAAACATCGAAATCCTCGTTTGCAAGCCCCATATTGCGGCCCAAAGCTGCGAGCGCATCGCCCAAACGAACACGCGACTCCGATTTAACTGCAACGGACAGAATTTCGCGAACTTCCGCTTCCGTGCTGCGCCCATGCTGCGCGGCTCGCACCCGCAATGCACGGTGCACTTCATCGGGCAGATTACGTACAGTTAGCATGGCCATAACAACACCTCATAAAATTGCATTCGATGCATTCATAATATATTTTTGAATGCAAATCTGCAAGACTGATATGGCGCTTTAATCTGGCCCTCATTCGCAGCATTGAAAAAAGCCGAGGAGAGAATCAGGACGCGCAACAACTGAAAACACACAACTATTGCCAGACAGATCGTTATGTAAGGATTTTGTAATATAGCCTCGGTATACTGCGAACCGTGAGCATGAAGCCAGACATTAGCGGCCTCCCTGCATCGGTTTAGTGCTCACTCTCTTCCTTCGGGCATCCATCGCGGTGCCCGCTTTTTTGCCTGTAAAATCTCGCGATTTGGTGAGGCGGAAACATATTCAAGACATATCGAGTTTAAGCAGGTTGCTCTCAGGACCGCTAGTCATGCAGAACAAACCTATTATCGGTAATTGCTATACAAGCCAAGCGGCTTTGAATATGATGCAGCTCATAAATCCTCCCGGAAAACGTCCATGAGTTACGCAAGCAAAGAACGTGGCTTTACTTTGATGGAGCTGATGGTGGTAATTGGAATCGTCGCAATCATGGCAGCCATCGCGGCGCCTTCATTCAGCAGCATGATCAACCAAAATCGCCTGACTAGAACCAAATTATTGCTGGCAAACGACATGAACATGGCGCGCAGTGAGTCTATCAAACGCAGCCTCAGGATGGTGGTGTGTCCGTCAAATGCCGGATTGACCGACTGTTCAGGTGGCACTGATTGGGCGACTAATGGATGGCTGATTTGCAATGCCGGAACGGCAGTTAATTGTACTGCTGGTACGGTCGTTGTGGTACGCGCACCAGCACCACGTGGCGTGGCCATCACAGGTAGTACAGGCGCCACCTTTAGACCCATCGGAACCGCCGTCTCCCCGCAAACGATTACGTTTACCGGCGGGACGGGCGCGACAACCGGCTATGTAGTGGTAGCGAATACAGGCAGTGTGTCAACACTATGAAGGTTACTATGCAAATTTGCGCTGACAATCAATTCAAACAACTTGGGTTTAGCATGGTAGAGATTCTTGTCACCATGCTGATCATATCGATTGCAGTACTGGGC
>CAIJKT010000054.1 GCA_903821255.1 uncultured Lentisphaeria bacterium
GACCGGGGTGCTGACCGTCTGGAAAACAAGCGCATTTTCGACGCGCTGGCGGCACAGGGAATTAAAATATTCCCGCAGGACGGCTCTTACATTAAAAAACTCACCCCGGACTTTCTGGTTTATTCCACTGCGATTGAAGAGGACAACCCTGATTTCAAGGCGGGTGAAAATATTCCCAGAATCCATCGTGCGGCGGCGCTGGCCTCGGCAATGGCCTCCCTGAAGGCCACCAAGATTGCAGTCGCCGGCAGTTGCGGTAAAACCACCGTAACCGCCTGGCTTGCGGAAACCATGTTTCTGCAAGGCATGGACCCGTCCTTTTTGAATGGCGGCCTGGGCAACCGCTTCCGTTCGCCGGTTAATGCCGGCAATTATTATCACGGCACCGGCGATATATTTGTTTTTGAGGCCGACGAGAGTGACAAAAGCCTGCTGAACTACGAGCCGGATTATGCACTGATTCTGAATATCGGCACCGATCATTATTCTAAAGAAGAACTGGCCCGCGTATTCAGTGAATTCATCCGTAAAGTAAAAAAGGGCGTTGTGCTGGAAAAAAATGTATTTAATGTGATAGACAAGAGTTGTCTGAGCCATGTGGACGTAAAGGTCTTTTGCGGCGATGTCGCAGTTTCTCCGTATCAGCAGGGAGTCCACTGGCATGTTACTTCATATAAATGTTCTCCGGAAGGGATAAACGCGGTGATTAACGATGAACATGAAATCGTGCTGCCGATACCCGGAGTTCATAACGCGGTGAATGCGCTGTCAATTGTCGCGATGATGGAAATGCTGGGGATTCCGAAAGAAAAAAGCATTGCGGCACTGCCGATGTTCAAAGGTGTCTGGCGGCGCAACGATTACGCCGCCAGAATGCCGTCCGGCGCGAAAGTATACGATGATTATGCCCATAATGTGGAAAAGATTGCATCCAGCATTGCCACGGCGCGGCAGCTTGTCACCGGCAATGTTTATGCGGTTTTCCAGCCGCATGGCTTCGGTCCGCTGGGATTTATGCGTAAAGACTTGTTGCCCGCGCTGGAAAAAGTGCTTACCGACAAGGATGTTTTTGTATTTCTGCCGCCGTTTTATGCCGGTGGTACCAGTTCATTTGAACCCACCTCTGAAGAAGTAGTAAGGGAATACAAGCGCAAAGGGAAAAAACATTACCTGAGCTTCCCGAACCGTCTTCAGGCTGAAGAATATCTTTCCGCGGCAGCGGCAAAGGATGATATCATATTAATTATGGGAGCGCGCGACAATTCGCTTTCCGACTGGGCGAAAGCCATGGCCGGCAACCGGAGTTGAATTTGCGGCAGATTACAGCCCGCTGGAATCCGCGCTGGCGTTCGCCGGAATTCCGCGAATTATTGATTTATACGGGGCAGCTTCCGGCCAGGCCAGGACTATTGGCAGATCTTTTTCATTGACTTCAATGCTCTCAAAATAATCCGCGGATACACTGCCGGGGAATTTAGCTTCCAGGCTGCATCCGGCATGTTCGGAAACCAGTGTCTGCCAGAAAGCGTTCGGTGTTGCTTCAAGCAGGGTTTTCTCAACTATTTCAGGAGATTGTTTCGAAGCGGATATTGTTCTCAGGTTGAGTATGGCCTGATATGCCAGCGCACGGTTCCAATCCTTGCCGATTACTACATACTGCGAAAGATGATTCAAGTCGTCGAATCCAATCTTGATTTCCTGCCCTTTGCCGGCTTGAGCCGCAATACCTTCAGGATTCTGCTTTTGGGCCAGCGGACGGGTTCCTGTCATGAAATCCAGACCGTTCCACGGAGTCGCCCATCCGATGTTTTTAACCGGCTGTTTGAGCCGGATTATTACATCGCCGTAACGCGGATTGCCGTCAGGCGTTCCCGCCGAAGCAAGGACACAGTCAGAAATGCCGAACAGTTTGTCTTCAACGCCGGGCATTGCCGGCGCTGAAACAGGTATTCCCCGGCGCTTTGCTTCGCGTAGAGACAGCAATGCCTGATTTCTCAGTGTGCTGCGCAGCAGGTCCAGTCTGGTTCTGACTACAATCGGAAGTTCCAGTTTCTGTATTTTGACGATCAATTTTGTCTCGAACGGGCTGAACGGGCGCATAAACAGTTCGTATTCCATCATCAAGGTGTCGGACAGTATATCCATGCATTCATTAATCTGCTCTTTGCTGAGACGCTGTTTTATCGGAGAAACGCCCAGTACTGATCTTCTGGCCATGACGATCCTCTCCGCCGGATAGTTTGCGTCTTCAATTTCAGCGGCATCGGTAAATGATGTAACCGGCGGCTTATAGGCTGGCGGCGCCGGAACCGGCGGGATTACAGGAACAGGTTCCGGCGGTTTTGGCGGAGGCAGCTTGATCGGTTGCGGAACCGGTTGCGGCGGCGGAGTTGTACAGGATACTAGAATTGCTGCTGCCGGCAGCAAACTGAAGATACTTACCAGATTTTTAAACATACTGTCCCCGTATTATTTTAATTATCCTATAAATATGATGCTTCAGAGAGAGATTTTCAAACTGAATACAGACAAGACAGTTAAGGAACATCCGGAGAATTGCAGAGAAATAGCGGCGGATACCGCCGGGATCGAACCCGGACTACGGCGCTTATCCCGCTCCATATTTTTTGCTTCCTAAAAGAGCGCGGCAATGTTTGCCGGGTCGTCATATATCGGCCTTGCTGGCAAACGCGGCAAGACTGCGGCGTCAGCGGTCTGAGCCTTGAATATTGCTCCTCTTGTCGCACACACCCGGGAACAGGCATATCAGACTTTCCCGTAACAATCGGCTTATTGGCCGGTAGCGGCAGGATTGATTAACGCTGGCGCGAATGCTATTTATTGAGTCCAGTGATTATGGCTAAATCTGTCTGGCGGAAGTTGTCGGCAAATCCATCAGGTTTTCATTCAGCGAACGATACGGCTGAAGCTCAAGCCGGCGGGTTTTGATCGCAGCGAGTTCCTGTTCCTCCATCATCGCGTTTTCTGCTTTACTGTCAATCCGCCAAATTCTTCCTCCGGCATTGGAAAAAGATACCGCTCTATGGTAATATATGTCTCACGAAGTTCGTTCATTTTTACCTCTTAGTGCAAGTTTGAGTATAAAGTGAACTTACTTTCGCATTTTTCAAAGTCCTAATTCAGACTTTTGAAATTGCCTCAAATGGAATACAATTTTGTGGATATGGTTACAGCAAGCGGATAAGGAATGTTTTAGAAATGGTAACAATGGATTACATCGCAAAGAAGACCGGGCTGTCACGCTATACGGTTTCAATGGCTTTGAGCGGCAATCCGCGGGTCCGGCAGGAAACACGTCAGTTAATTCTTGCCGCCTGTGAAAAACACGGCTATATTCCCAACCGCAATGCCGTGGGGCTGGTTAAGGGCAAAACCAATCTGATCGGAGTGGTGGTGCCATATCTTACCGACGACTTCTACAGCGAATTTATTGAGTTCCTTGATCGGACCGCGCTGAAATTCAACTATCAGATGGTGTACCGTTCCTCTTATAACGACAATGTTGTGGAAACTGAAATCATTAAAAATTTTCTGGCATTGAAAGTCTGTGCGATGATTATCGTGCCGGTCGTGGTAAAACCAAACCAGCGCATCCATGAACTGGCGGAGAAGAATATTCCGGTAGTGTATTTTGACCGGCAGTGGAGTGAAGACCGCTATCATGTCATCAATGATAATCACGGCGGCGTTTTACAAATGACCGAGGCGCTTATCGCCGCCGGCCGCCGCCCTGCTTATATTGGAAGCTTTTACCGCGACAGCAATATCACCGCCAGAGAACGTGAACTGGGATATTGCGACGCCATGCGGCGTCATAAACTGCCGCCGCGGCTGATTGACTGCTCGTACAGCCGGGAAAAACAGGACAATGAGCAATTCGGCTATGATAACATTCGTCAGGTCATTGCCGGGAACGCAGTTCCGGATGCACTGGTGTGCGTCACCGATGCAGTAGCTCTGGGAGCGATGCGGGCGTTGAAGGAAGCCGGGATTGCGCCTGGCAAAGAAATTCTGGTGGCCGGGCACGACAATTTGCGCTTCAGCGCTTTCTTGAGTCCGGCGCTGTCCACTGTCCGCCAGCGCAAGGATTTATTCGCGCTGACCTGCATTGAAATTATTGATGCCTGCCTGCACGGCAATCCGCCCGCGCAGAAAAAATATATGTTCGAACCGGAAATCATCCGCCGCGAATCCGCTTGATTAATAATTTTATTTTTTTTGCCAGCAACAAAGAATCAGAAAATTCTTCGCACTGATTCAGCCTGAAAATCCTGCTCATGCGATTTTTTTCAAGAAAAAAATATTCTTCGCACTTGTTTTTTTTGTTTCAAATATTATAAGTATAGTTATTTATAATATTTA